>CAYHZS010000010.1:3886-17324 GCA_964361185.1 uncultured Candidatus Saccharibacteria bacterium | reverse complement strand
ATCTCGCCGTTGAATACTATGGTATACGGACGGGAGTTGTCTTTCATCGGCTGGTGCCCTCCATTTAAATCAATGATGGAGAGGCGTGTTTGACCTAAAGTACAGTTTTTTAGCTCTAGTACCCCATGGTCATCAGGGCCACGGTGCGACAGGGAAGCAAGCATAGCATCAAGGGATGCTTTTTCTATGCGTTCATTATTTTTTGTTACTATTCCGAATATTCCACACATATATTTACATTTTTACCCATTCTTCCGGCAAAAGATCTATTGTATTGTTCTTGGGGGCATTGGCGAACCATTTTTTCGGCGCAATGACTATTTTGTCTTTATTGGGGTTAAACCAGGCTCCCCACCAGCTGAAGCTTGAATTGGCAATGATGTGATTCTTACATCTAGACATAAGAATAATGTCCTCATAATTCTTATCCACGCCGTTTTTAACGCAGGTGTATGGGTGGGGAAGCCACTTGAAGTTTTCCGCAGACCATTCGTAGTCGTCGGAGAAAATAAAGAAATGAGGAGAAGGGACATTTTTGGTTATATAATCTATTGCCTTTTTGTAATAATCAATTGAACAGGCCCCATGAAAAGAACTTATTGCTGGGTCTGAAACAAAGACAGTTCTCCTTACGTGCAGGGATACTGCGTTTGTTTTTTGTATCTCATCGCTTATACCTTGGCTGTACGGAGAAAGGGGATTTTTAAGGGTAAGCTCTTTGCGTAACTCGTCACCAATGTCTTTAAAATATTTTTCTGTCTGCCAAAAACCGTCGAAATAAACACTGTCTTTTTGGGATAAGGCAGAAGAATCGAAGGCAAACATTTTCTCCCGATAATAAAAAGGAATACTAAACCCCTTATGCTTAAGGTGGCCGTAGATGTAGTCAAAAAAAGAATAGTGTCTTCTTAACCACACGAAACCCATCATATTTCTAGCTTTTGCGAAATGTATTTCTGGTTTAAAGTTGTGGAGGTAGTATTCGGGGATAAGTGTTCCTTTCGGCCAATAACGAAGCTCCTCGCGGTAAGCGGCAATATCCAGAAGAAAATCGGTTTTTAGGCGTGAAGATATGGCGCGTGCGAACGCATACTGAAACAACTGATTACCTAAACCTCCGACCATTTTTACGATTATAGACATAAGATTATGCCGTTTTCGGATAAATTCTGAAATTATCATTTTTCATTTCGAACAACATCCCATGTTCCTTAGCTATTTTTTCTATAGTAATTGCTGTGGGGTAATTATTCATTCCGGTAAAATGGCGAGCATCGTCTATTAGTATTACATGCCCTTTTATTTTATGAGCCATGATGGCCTGAAGCTCAAGTTCGATAGGGGTATTGATTGAACCTTTTACGGTGTCACCTCCAGAATCATGGGCATCTAACCAGAAGAGGGCAGGTTCATCAATATGAGTCAAGAGTTTCGAAAGCTCTTTGCCACTGTCGCCATGGATGATTTCAATATTTTTATTATTTGCAAATCTTTTTTTTGCAGCTTCGTAAAGTTCATTTCCCAATTCAATCGAATAAATTTTTTCAAATCGGTTTTTCATTCTGTTTACCATATCTCCATGATACGTACCTGTTTCGATAAATATATTAGGACTAAATTTATTTTTGTACTCAAGTATGGATGATTCATTTTTTGTTTGAATTTTTTTCCATTTTCTTACATTCCTCCATTTGTTTACAGTAACATTCCAGAGCTTAATATATAGATTTTCGCCAACAATCATTTCAATAATTTTTCTTAGATTATTTCTCATTTCTTTATTTTAGTATTGGGTTATATAGTTTTTTTGATAATCTTTATTTAAATTCCTAAGCATTTTTATAGAAATTTTTAATCCCGAAATATTTTTCATGCTATCTGTTAATTAAGATATCAATGTATTTCTTAAAGTTCCTCTCTTTTAAATGAATTATTAATGAGCGGGGTAGCCGTGCCATAAGTAGTATGGCGGCCATGGGTTGATAGAATGTCCCCCGTAAAGCTTCCATATGCCCCCAGAAATAATTTTTAAACCGGCCAAATGGAAACATAATATTTTTAGGGTTTTTGAACTGGATTCTATTCACCCCCTCTTTTCTGTCGTTTATCAGAGAATTAGGGCTGGAAAATCCGCCGTAGCGTTTTTTAAAGAGAATTCTTTTGTCGACATAAATCTTAAATCGACTGATAAGCGCAAGGGAAAACATGTAATCTTGCCCCCAGACTTGCCTTTGGGGGTATGCTTGCCATACGGCTTTTACCACGTCGGTTCTGAAAAGTCCGTACATTAGATTGCATTTGCCTAATATTTCCGGCTGAAGCACGTAGCAGACAACATTGATTAATTTCGGCTTTTTAGAAAAATGTATAAGTTCCGTGTCTTCGCTCACGCTTCTGCCGTATGAATCTACCGCGGACATGACTGTAGTCGCTAAGCCAAGTTCTTTATCCTTCTCTAAATGTTCAACGCAGACTTTTAAGTAGTTCTTTTCCCTTATATCATCTTGAGCGGCCCACATGAAATATTCAGCACCTGCTTTGTCCATGACAAATTTGAAATTCGCGAACATTCCGAAATTTTTTTCTTGCCTGTAATATTGCACCCGGGTGTCTTTTTTTGCGTATTCGCGGCAAATATTTCCTGTTCCATCTGTTGATGAATCGTCTGATATAAAAAGAGCAAAATCTGAAAAGCTTTGAGAAAGAAGGGAATCAATCGCTTCTTTTATAAATCGTTCCCCATTATATACGGGCATTCCTATGAATACTTTAGGCATATTCTTTACATTTGTTCAGTTTCCCATTTAAGTCGCGGACGCACGACCCCCGGTACCTTTTGGTTATAGTCTAATTTTCTGGCATTCATTATGTCCGGAATTATACTGAACACCAAAGCCTCTTGCTGGGAGAAGTGTATAATTAAAGGCATCATTGTGGATAAAACAAGCTGAACAACATAAGTGCCCTCATTCAGCAAGTTCTCTGGGATCCACATTGTGGCTCGATGTTTTCCTACTATCCCCAGTTTTTCATTAAATTCTTCATGACTCATAAACGCACGTTCACCATTCGCCGTAAAAATATGAATGTTTGGGATTGGAACGTGCCCTTTTTCCAAAATTTCGTAAGTAAATTCCACCCCTATTTTTTGACTTGCAACGGCATATGGTATCTTATTATGATTTTCGTCTATAACTCGTGCCGAATGTAAAATAGCCACACTATCTCCCGGTTTTTGTCCATTGTTCCAAATAGCTTCTGTTGTCTTAGAACCTGTTTCATTAAGATAATAGTTCACGACATCTTCCGTTTCCCCGAGCATTCTTATCTTTCCTTTTTCGAGCAATATCGTCTTTTTACATAGACTTTTTATTGCCGCCATATTATGACTGACAAAAAGAATGGTCCGGCCGGATTTTTTTGTCACCTCCTCCATTTTGCCGAGACATTTCTTTTGGAATTCGGCATCCCCGACGGCCAGAACCTCATCCACGAGTAAAATGTCCGGCTCCATATGGGCGGCCACGGAAAAGGCAAGACGGACATACATTCCGCTTGAGTAGTATTTGACAGGGGTATCAAGAAATTTATCTATGCCGGCAAAAGCAACAATATCATCAAATTTGCGTGCAATTTCTTTGCGGGTCATTCCGAGGATTGCTCCATTAAGAAATATATTTTCTCGCCCGGTAAGTTCGGGGTGGAATCCCGTCCCTACTTCAAGGAGGGAAGCAACCTTGCCACGCATTCTGATTTCTCCTTCCGTGGGGGGGGTGATTCCGGTTAAAATTTTAAGCAGTGTTGATTTGCCCGCGCCGTTTCTTCCTATGATGCCTATTACTTCTCCTGGTTCAACATTAAATTCCACGCCCCTGAGTGCCCAGAAATCCTCTTTGGTGTCGATTCCGGCAATTTCCTTAACTTTCTTTTTGGCGAAACGAAACGGATTTTTAATTATGTCGGTAATTACGTCACGGAGCGCTATATAACCGCCCCGATGGGGGCGGATCGTGTATTTCTTCCCTAATCCTTTGACTTTTATGATTGGTTCTTCTGCATTCATAGAATTTTTGCATTAGAAGCCATTATAATCTTTCTATCCATGTTTTTTGAGATGTAGGATGCGAGTCCTCCCGGCCTTGAGTAGGCGTAGACATTTCTTAGTCCCAGGTCTTTAGCGAGCGATAGCGCAACCCCTACTAGTTGGTCGGGGACTGGGCCTGTAATTTTTACATCTCCTTTTGGTCGCGGGTATTTTAACAGCATGTTATAGCCTAGAGAGCTCCTGTCCTCCGTCCGGCCTTTGGGTATGACTCCCACAAGTTTTGCGCCGTACTGTAATCCGCCCTTAGGTCGCTCATGGAAATTATACACAGGGTCGTGTCCTTCGCGGATGTATGTCCTGACTTCTTTGGTATCAGGAATCCGGTCCACGGGTATTGGCGGTTTCGGGTGGTATTCAGCGCTACAAATTGAAAGGCACACGAGATTGGTTCCAAGAGGGTTGGATATTTCCGGTGAAAGTAAGTCAGAATATTTAGTGTGGAGCAATTCATCACTTGTGGTATTGCTTCGGACAAAAGCGATTTGTCCCGCAAGTTCGTCTTTATTATCTACCGCCATGATAATGAATTGTCTATTAAGGTCTTTTTTGTATTTCGCGTCGCTTATAGTAAGCGGTTGCCAACACTTGTTGTGGAGCGCGAGTGACGCGGCGAAATAAGGCGACCGGGGAGTAAGCAAAGAGAATCGGTAATGGGGAGTTTTGATAATGTCGTTAACTGGATCCAAATTATTCTTGCCTACAATACCTCTAAGCTTTATTCTCTGTACTTTGCCGGTGGAAGTGACAGGCAATTTATTGGCGGGGAAAGAGATAATATATTTCGGTCTCTCGTATGAATTTAATATTGAGGTATCGAAAAGGAGCGCGCATTTGAGGTGTTGTTTTGCGCGATCCGCGTCAATTCCTTCTTTCCAACATATGACTGCAGCGGCCTCTTCCCCATAGCGTTTGTCCGGCACTGGAATGACATATACTTGATCAATATCGCGCGATATTTTTTTCAGGTTGTTTTCCACGGCAATTGGTGAAATATTTATTCCTCCCTTTATGATGATTTCTTTCTTGCGCCCTTTCAGGAGGAAGTACCGTTCCCCGGAGATAACTCTGTAGTATCCGATATCTCCGCTTAGGAAAAAACCGTCGCGGAATGCCTTTTCGTTGCCGACGTATCCTTCCATGACCGCTTTGCCTCTTACGATAAGTTCGCCTTCTTCATTTTCGCCCAAAATGTTTCCTTTCTCGTCGGCGATTTCCACTTGGGCCCAGGACATCGGCTTGCCAATAGAGTTTTCTTCAACGAGTTTCTCATACAGACTTTTTGAGAGGTTGACTGGCACACCGGTAACGCGCAATGCTGTTTCGGTTTGTCCGTACCCTTGATAGAGTGGTATATGGAATTTTTTCATGAATTCTTGCGCGGTTTTCACGACCACCGGAGCAGAACCGATTTGAATTCTGTCTAACTTGAGCATGCGCTTGAATCTTGCGTATTCCTTTGTTCGGTTCAACTGGTCAAAAGCTATTGATTGGACTATTGAAGTGAAGGTTGCCCGAGTCTTGGCCGCTTGTTGCCAGAAGCGTGAATTCGAATACATTGGCGGTATAGCGATGCTTCCCCCCGCAAGCAAGGTAGACAGACAGAATGTTACCGAATTTATGTGGTGCAAGGGCAGATTTACCATGAACCTGTCCTTATTAGTGATGCGTAGCCACCGGAGGATGCCGTCGGCGTTTATAATCAGGTTTTGAAGCGTCAATTTTGATCCTTTGGGGAAGGCAGTTGTTCCCGAGGTGAACAAAACCAAAGAGAGATGAGATAGGTTATTTTTCCATTTAATTTTAATTTTCGGGTTGTCCTCCAATTTTGTGAATTCCCGAATTTCAATATTTCGCAACTTCATATCTCGGGAATTCTTAAGGACTTCTCCCTCCATTATCAACACCTTTGCCTTAGTCTGTTCAATTTTAAATTGATAGAGTTCCTTGGTATCGCGCTTTACGTCCAGAGGAACTGTCACAATCCCGGAACTCCACGCGGCCCAACTGAGAATTAGCAGTTCCGCGGAATTACCGAAAGCGAGCGCCACCCTGTCACCGCTCCTTAGATCCAAGCTATGCAAATACGTAGCGGCCGATTCTACCTTTCTCAACAATTCTTTGCAAGATACCTCCTCAATTATTCTCCCATTCTCATTGCAAGTAATCAGCGCTGTTTTTTTAGGATGTTGTCGCGCTGCTGTGGCGATGAGTCCATAAAGGCTTTTCGGTATTGAAACTAGTTTGCCTTTCCGCGGTCCAATTCCCCGTGTTTTTTTATTGGTGTATATCATGCCCTAATTAATTACTACGCTATATCTGCGAAATAACGCTCGGTTTTTTTGAAATAAACGACTCCTATGGCAAGAAGGACGGCGCAGGCCAAGAAAGAATCGGCAAGTAAAATCCAGTTAATTTGTGTTGCCCCAAGTAAGGTGGCGCGTGCCGTTTGGATGACGCCCATCATCGGGTTAAAAGCCAAGAGCCAGGAGTATTTTCCGGCGATACTGGCCGGGTATATAACAGGAGTGAGAAACAAAAGAATTTGGATGAAATACGGAAGTACATAGCG
This sequence comes from uncultured Candidatus Saccharibacteria bacterium, assembly GCA_964361185.1. Lineage (GTDB taxonomy): Bacteria > Patescibacteriota > Minisyncoccia > Phycocordibacterales > VMEP01 > JBAZYZ01. Next base: position 10,650 of record CAYHZS010000010.1, on the reverse strand, counting down.
CACGTCGCGGTATTTAACATTGATTGCCGCAAGAAAAAGACCTCCTCCTACTGAAGCCATAAAAGTTATCGCGAGAAGAACTGGAAGTATGAGCAACCCTTTAAGATGGGGAGTGTATCCGTAATAGACCATCATTCCGGCTAGTATCGCCGAGGCGACGACGAAGTCTACGAGCTTGGTCGCGACGGACGATAACGGGAGAACGAGGCGCGGGAAATATACCTTAGTAATAATAGCCTGGTTGGATACAAGAGTATTGCTTGTTTCGGAAAGAGCCGTTGAGAAAAACTGCCAGAAAAGAAGCCCTGTATAGACGAAAATAGGATAGGGGATTCCGTCGGAAGGAATTTTGAGGAATGTTCCAAAAAAAAGGCTGAAAACGACCATCGTCATGAATGGCTGGAAGATTGCCCACCCTATTCCGACAATGGTTTGTTTATAACGAACTTTAAAGTCACGCCAGACGAAAAAATACATCAGTTCTTTGTAATCCCAAATCTCCCCGAAGTCTTTGAGAGAAAGTGTCTTTTTCGGCTTTATTATTGTCAGTTTTGTTTGGCTCATTTGTATTTCTTTGTTGATTCGCTTAAAGCATTCTTTGCCACTGTTCCGTGGTCATATTGAGGATGCCGGCAAAATTCGTTTTTTCCATCTCGGTTAGATTTTCCCTAACCCAGCCGGCCAATTCCCGAATTGATTGTTCGTGGCTTATGGACGGTTTGAAATCAAATTCTTCGTTGAACAGCGAACAATCAATTTGCAGATTTCTCAAATCTTCAGAGTGGGACATTGGAACTACCTCGCATTTGGCGACTTCCTGGATGGCAGAGGCAACTTGTATTTTGGACAAGTTATGGTGCCCGATATTATAGATTAATTTTTTCCAGACTCCTTTTTCTATTACGGCGAAGTATCCGTTAACCAGGTCCTTGATATCCATAATGGCTCGGAATGAATTAGGCTGGGATATTTTCAAGACCCCTTTTGAAACGGCGCAATAAGTGAAGTGGTTCGGCAGAAGTTCTATCCGCATTCTGGGCGATAGTCCGCAGATTGTCGCTGGGCGGAACACGATTATTTTGAATTTCTTATTCCAATTTACCTTCTGCTTTATATACTCCTCCATTTTTATTTTGTACCTGCAGTAATAGTCCGTCGGTTCGGGCAGAGGGTCGTTTTCAGTCATCAACCTCATCTCTTTTTGATTCCCGTACAGGCTGGAAGTAGAATTGTATATGACTGGAATTTCCAATTTTTCGCATAGGTCAATAACTTTTTTTGAGGCGTTGTAGTTTACGTCCTCCGTGTGTGGGGGGTTTTTGCCGCAGGTATTGACACTGCTTAATTCCCCGAGATGCATTATGTAATCCGGCCTGAATTTTTTTACGTTTTCTTCAAGCAGGCCGATGTTTCGGGTATCTCCTATTACAAGCTTCACCGAACCGCCGTTTGATTTACCGGACAGGATATCGTCCATTATTTTGCCATAATTTTGTTCGTAGACCAGGGAATCATAAAGCTTCACGGAGTATCCCTTTTTCACGGCCTCTTTAGCGAAGACCGAACCAATATATCCCAAACCTCCGGTAATAAATATTTTTTTGCTCATAACTTTATTTTTTATAATAATTATTTTTGAACCATCTGTAGGTTGTTTCAAGACCGTCTTCGAGGCTTATTTTGTGTTCCCATCCTAATTTACGAAGTTTAGATACATCAAGAAGTTTTCTCGGAGTGCCGTCTGGCTTCGTTTTATCCCAAGTTATCTTACCGTTATATTCAACAACACTTTTTATTTTTTCCGCCAGAGCCTTAATTGAAATGTCTGTTCCGGTTCCAATGTTCACTATTTCAGGATTATTATATTTTTGCATTAGGTATAAACAGGCTTCAGCCAAGTCATCCACATGAAGGAACTCGCGTTTCGGCGACCCAGTACCCCAGACGGTTACTTCTCCAGCATTGCTTATTTTTGCTTCATGGAATTTTCTGATGAGTGCTGGCAAAACATGTGAATTTTCCAAATCAAAATTATCATTCTGCCCGTAAAGGTTGGTAGGCATGACTGAAATAAAATTTATTCCATACTGCTTATTATATGATTGACACATTATAATGCCCGCGATTTTCGCGACGGCATAAGTATGATTAGTCGGTTCAAGCTCGCCCGTGAGTAGGTATTTTTCTTTGATTGGTTGTGGGGCCAGTTTTGGGTAAATACACGAACTTCCGAGAAAAAGAAGTTTTTTTACATTGGAACGATATGCGTTATCAATAATATTGCTTTCGATAACCAAGTTTTCATGAATAAATTGGGCGGGATATGTTTTGTTGGCCATGATTCCGCCCACCTTGGCCGCGGCCAAAAATACATATTCTAGCTTTTCTTTCTTGAAAAAATCAGCAACCTTTTTCTGGTCCATCAAATCAAGCTCTTTTCGCGTTCGGAGAACAAGATTTTTGAATCCTTTTTTCTCTAAGGTCCTGACTATAGCTGAACCGACGAGCCCCTGATGGCCCGCAACATAAATTTTTGAATCCTTTCTCATAATTCTTATTTTTTAACGAAAATTGCGACCCGTTTTTTTATCAGTGGATGTAATTTTTTATCGTTAACAGAAAACCATTTGTAATCGCTATGCTGACTATCAAGTTTTATATGACATTTCTCATCTATAACGTATCCATAGTATATGATGATTGCGTGGTAGGATACATTTTTAAATGTTGAATTTTTACATAACCCTTCCTGTACGCCGCCGAAAATAAGCTTTTTTTTGTCGGCACGGATGCCAGCTTCTTTAAATGCCTGTCGAACTCCGCCGTCAAGAAGCTTTTCGCCCTTGAGTAATCGCCCACCGATGGAGAAGTACCTCTCTTTAAGTGGCGCATTACTCCTCTTAAATAAAAGTGTTTTAGTGCGTTCTTTGTTCAGAAAAATAACATCAGTTGTGCAGATAGGCATTAAACCCATTATCTTTGAGTAGAGTATTTTGGGAATCAGCGTATTGGTTATTTTTTTCATCGGTTTTTTTAACTATGCTTCTCGGCCTTTTCTTTTTCAAAATCGGCTTTTGTCATTATTTCAACTAGTTTTTTGAATTTTACTTCGGGCTTCCAACCCAGCTTCTTTCTGGCTTTGGAGTAATCTCCCTTTAATATGTCCACTTCAGCTGGACGGAAATATTTCGAATCAATTTCGATTATTGTTTTTCCCGTTTTTTTATCAATACCCTTCTCTTTCAGACCTTTTCCTTTCCACACTATATCCATGCCGAGGTGGCGGGCTGATTCCTCCACGAATTCGCGGACGCTGTGTGATTCATTGGTGGCGAGAATGAAATCGTCCGGTTTATTGTGCTGTAAAATAAGCCACATTCCTTTTGCGTAATCTTTAGCGTAACCCCAGTCACGCAGGGCATCGAGATTTCCGAGATATAATTTTTCCTCTTTCCCAAGTTTAATTCTAGCTAGCCCTATTGTAATTTTTCTTGTAACGAATGTTTCTCCGCGCCTTTCACTCTCGTGATTGAACAAGATGCCATTTGACGCGAACATGCCATAACTTTCACGGTAGTTTTTAGTAATCCAGTATGCATACACTTTGGCTACCCCGTAAGGGGAGCGTGGATGAAAAGGGGTGGATTCCTTGATTGGTATTTCAATCGCTTTGCCGAACATTTCGGAAGACGAGGCCTGATAGAATTTTGTCTTGTTCAGGCCTACTTCCCTCATTGCGTCCAGAATGCGCAAAGTTCCGAGTCCCGTAACATCTCCCGTATATTCCGGTATGTCGAAGCTGACGCGCACATGGCTTTGCGCGCCGAGATGATATATTTCGTCCGGCTTAATCTGGCTCAAGAGTCGGTTTAGGTTGCTTGAGTCGGCAAGGTCTCCAAAATGTAGGAACAGTTTTACTCCGTGAACGTGGGGGTCCTGGTACAAGTGGTCGATACGCGACGTATTGAATGTGCTGGCGCGCCTGATAAGTCCGTGCACCTCGTACCCTTTTTCGAGCAAAAATTCCGCCAGATATGAACCGTCTTGTCCTGTAATACCTGTAACCAACGCTCTCTTTATTTTCTTATTTTTTACCATCTGTTTATTACGTTAATTACTTTTTTCTTAATTCCCAAATACGATTTTTCGGCCTCCTTTTCCAGTTCCGGAGAAACTAGGCGTAGAAGTTCCTTTCCCATTATTCGGTATTGTCCGCCGACTTTGTTGGCACGTATAAGTCCATTTTTAAGCATACGCTTTATGGTGCGGGGGCTTACTTTAAGCAAAACTCGCGTTTCTTCAGTTGTATATATGGCGTTAGGTTGTATTTCCGGATGCATTGTAACTTTAAGATATACTACGTGGGTTGTAGTGTCAAAAGGTGCCAAAGGGTGACACCTGCTGTATAAACAGTCCGTAATAACAATAAGTTACATTGATTTATGTCTTTTTATATCGAAAGACCTTGGGGAAAAATGTGGAAACTTATTTCAGCCAAAAAATTCTGGCTGAAGATTATATGGGTTAAAGGAAGGACAAGTCTGCAATCCCATGCGGACCGCACGGAATGGCACTTCGGTTTTTACAAGGTTAAGCCTAGAGAAAAACACCGCCTTTTGCCTGGTCTTTACACGGAATTTGTATTTGGGAAAAGGGCGGACGAAGACGACATTGTACGTTACGAAGACGATTACGGCAGGTAAACACGGCTGTTTTTTTGGGGAGACGACAGGCCAGCTTCTTGGCGGAAAAACGTCATATAAGGTACAATCATCCGTATTACTATTTACCAAAAGATTAGACCATAAGCATGTCGTTTAACAAATTTCTTAGATATTTTATTTTGACCGGAGTTTTTGCCGTTCCGCTCATTCCTCTCATTGTTTCAAGCGGAATGTTTTTCCCGTTCATTACGGGAAAGAATTTTGCCTTCCGCATAATTATTGAACTTATTTTCGCGGCGTGGGCTATTCTCGCTGTGCGGGATGAAAATTATCGTCCCAAGAAATCGTTGGTCATTATGGCTTTTGCCGCTTTCATTTGCATTATCGCGGTAGCCGATGTTTTCGGAGAAAACTTCTATCGCAGTTTTTGGTCGAATTATGAACGGATGGAGGGATTTATTGCCCACTTGCATCTTTTTGCTTACTTCCTTGTCCTTACGACGACGCTTTCAACAGAAAGACTGTGGCGGAAATTTTTCTATACTTCTTTTGGCGTCAATTTGGCGGTTATCGGGTACAGTATTGTACAGCTTTCTGGCAAATTGCCGATTAATCAGGGCGGAGTCCGAGTTGATGCTACTTTTGGCAATGCGACCTATCTGGCTGTGTACCTCCTTTTCCAGATATTTCTGGTGGCCTTTTTTCTTGTCCGTGGAGAAAATAAAGATTCAAAATTAGATCAGGCTATTTTTCCGATTTTCGGATTGGGAGGTGGCGCTTTGGTTATCACTTACTCTCTATCTTCGCCGGCCTATATTTATTTCCTGACTATTATTGCTGTCGCTATAGCCGCTTTTCCCCTGTATCTTGTTTTTCGCTCGGGAGGAGGCAAGCCGTTCCTGTGGCTCATTGTTCTTGCTAATCTTGCCGTTTTATACAACACGCAAACCAGAGGGGCCGTCTTGGGATTAATCGCGGGCATTATGACAGCATCTTTTTTCCTTGCTGTCGGCAACTGGAATAATAAAAAAATTCGCAATATCGCCATCGGTGTTTTAGCCGGTGTTGTTATCCTCATCGGTTTATTCGTTTCATTCCGTGGTTCAGATTTTGTTAAAGGCAACCCCACTCTTTCCCGATTTGCTTATATCTCGCTTAAGGATGAAACTACCAAATCACGCTTTACAATTTGGAACATGAGCTTTCAGGGTTTTAAGGAAAATCCGGTGTTGGGGTGGGGACAGGACAATTTCATCAGTGTTTTCGGCAAGTATTATAAACCGTCTATGTGGGGGCAGGAGCCTTGGTTTGACCGTTCCCACAACGTTTTCTTTGACTGGCTAATCGCGGGAGGGCTTCTGGGGCTCCTCTCTTACCTAGGCCTTTTCGGCGCCGGAGTCTACACTCTTTGGAAGAGTCTCAATTTTTCCCTCACGGAAAAAAGTATATTATCCGGTCTTTTTGCCGGTTACTTTTTCCAAAATCTTTTCGTCTTTGACAACCTGACTAGTTATTTGATGTTCTTTTCTCTGCTCGGATTTATTTCAGTCATGGGAAAAACGAGCGAAACAGCCGAGGTGACGGAGACTCCAAAGAAAAATATCCCTGCGGTTTCCGCCGTCTTGGGCGAAACCGGTTTTTATGTCGCAGTCCCAGTTGTCCTGTGTGCCGTGGTAGCTTCTCTTTATTTTGCTAACGTGAAGCCGATAATGGCTTCGACCACGCTCATTAAAGCGATAAGCCAAAACAAAGACGGAGTTTCGGCAAATCTTGAATATTTTAAGAATGTTTTTGCCTTGAATACTTTTGGAAGCGGGGAAGCGCGCGAACAGCTGATTCAAAAAACTATCCAAATGAAAGGTGTTGACCCGAAGAATGTGCCGACCGAGGTAAGACAGCAATTTTTGAATCTTGCCAACGAGCAGATGCTCATTCAGGTAAAACAATCTCCGACTGACGTTCGGTATGAGCTTTACCTAGGTTCGTTTCTCAGTTCCTTTGCCGAGTATGACGAAGCTGTAAAGCATCTGACCCGCGCGGTGGAATTATCTCCCAACAAACAGATGGTGCTTTTCGAGATAGCGTCGGCTTATATAAACA
>CAYHZS010000010.1:0-3876 GCA_964361185.1 uncultured Candidatus Saccharibacteria bacterium | reverse complement strand
TAAACAAGGGGGATCCCGCCTCGGCATTGCCGTATCTGGAGCGCGCTTACGAGGGTGCGCCGGAATATCCGGAAGCAGTAGTGATTTACGCGACAGGATTAATTTACTCGGGACAGGTAAAAGAGGGGGAAGCTCTTTTGATGGAGAAGTACGGAACGATTCTCGTTCCGGATAACCGCATCTTAAGCGCTTATTCTTACCGCCAGATGTATGACCGGGTTATCTCCATACTTAAGGGACAAATTGCTAAATCGCCCGATGACCAGCAGCTCCGGCTTTCTTTGGCAGGGGAATATTTGAGGGCCGGTCAGCGAGAGAATGCTGTTTCGGAAATTGAATTCATCATCAGCAAAAATCCCTCATTTAAGGATCAGGGACAATATTATATAAATGAAATAAGGGCTGGCAGAAATCCGTAAAACTTGCTTTTTTTCTCGTTGTATGCTAGGATACGAGAGTGAGTGAGAGGTTTTTCTCTCAACAAATGAATGTCTGCGTAAGGTCCCGCGAAAGCGGGGCTTTGCGTTTCCCAATTCGGCCAGCGCTAATGCGCTATAGCCGAATTGAGGACCCCGCGCCATCCCAGGGCGAGTGCGTGCGCGAATAGCGCTTCCGGCTATGGACGAAGCGCGAGTCTGTATGGCTTTTGGCGCTGGGGTGGTCTTTTTGATATACTTTACATATTGTCTTACAGCTTATGCGTTTATTTATGGCCAGTGACGCACTCAGTTATGATTTTTAAGTTCGGCGGGTGTTATAATACTTTGATAATTTATGCGTTTATTTATGGCCAGTGACGCACTCACAAAAGACATTTGTTTAATGGAGTCAAACCTCACTGGCCTTAAATAGATACATGATTATAAAGGAATTTGTCTCGCTTGCGCCTCTGACTACGTTTAAAATCGGCGGTATGGCGCGCTTTTTCGCGGAAGCGGAAACAAAAGAAGAGATTAAGAAAGCTGTCCTATTGGCGCGTGAAAAAAACGTGCCGTTTTTTATTTTGGGGGGAGGTTCCAACATTTTGGTTTCCGATGACGGTTTCTCCGGTTTGGTTATAAAGATTTCTTCGCGCGGGGTTAAGCACGAGAAAAAAGGGAACACGATAAGGGCAATAGTTGAAGCTGGAGAGAGGTGGGATGATTTTGTCGCTTATGCGGTAGGAAAAGGATGGCGCGGTGTTGAAAATTTATCCGGAGTACCCGGAAGTGTCGGAGCTGCTCCGGTGCAAAACATAGGATGTTACGGGACTGAAGTTAAGGATGTTATAGAGTCAGTTTATGCAATAGATACAAATAATGGAGAAGAAAAAATTTTTTCCAAGGAAGAATGCGGTTTCGGTTATCGCGACAGTTTTTTCAAAACAGTAGAAGGTAAAAGATTTGTCATAACAAGCGTGGTTTTTAGTCTGATGGATGCTCCCTATGCAGAAACAAATGATTCGTATAAAGACAATCGTTTTGATATAGGAAAGTTGGTTATGGAGAAAAGTGTCAACCCTACCCTTAAAGATGTGCGCGAAGTCATTCTTTCCGTGCGCGGAGAAAAAGGAATGATAATAGCGGAAGGGGCCAAATCCTATGCTTCCGCGGGTTCTTTCTTTGGGGCCCCGGTTTTGCCGAGCAGTCATCTCGAAAGAATCACCGCAATTGCGCGCGATTTAGATGGAGAAAAAGAGAAACGGCTCCGCCCATGGTTTTGGAGAATAGGGGAAGATCGGGTGAAAATCGCGCCGGCATTTTTACTTGAGTTTACTCCTTACAGCAAGGGATACGCGAGGGGGAAGGTTGGAATATCTCCTAAACATTCCCTGTCGATTATAAATCTGGGTGGCGGAACAGCACGCGAGATTTATAGTCTGGCGAAAGACATGTCTTCTGAAGTTAGAAAGGTTTTTGATGTAGATTTAAATCCTGAGGTTATGTTTGTCGGGGATTTTCAAATGGATAGTTAATCTAGTAGTCGGTTAATTTTTTTTGGGAAAGTTTTTTAAATAGTTATCCACAGTTTTTTTATTTTTTGCCTAAAAATGATTGTAATAGTGCTGGCATTATACGATAATAATAGTAGCAGTGCGATCGTGCTTGAAAAAATTTCGTAGGATTTCTTAAACGTTCTATGAGATGGTCGATGTGCGTCGCGCAACTTTAATAATAATTTTTTGTGCACAAAAAAATTATGGCAAAGAAAAAGAAGGCAAAGAAGGCAAAGAGAGGATAATTCCACTTTGTACTTATTCCGCAAAACCCCTCCCTACAAACAGAGAGGGGTTTTGCTTTGGCCGCGCTTTAATTTAGCTTTTAACCCGAAGTCGTTTCTCGGCGGTTTTATGATAGAATAGTGCAATTAAGCCCCAGGAATATGAATTTTTCCCTTAAAAAATTGTTCGGAACCGAAAGCGACCGGATCCTAAAAGCTTTCCAGCCGATTGTTCCTGAAATCAATTCCTTTGAGGAGGGAATACAGGCTCTTTCTGACGGAGATTTGCGCAAGAAAACGGATGAATTCCGCGCGCGCATGGAGAAAGGGGAAACATCTGATGATATTTTGCCTGAAGCATTCGCGGTAGTGCGCGAGGCTTCGCGCCGAACCTTAAGGGAAAGGCATTACGATGTTCAGCTTTTGGGAGGCATAGTTTTGCACAAAGGAAATATTGCCGAGATGCGTACCGGAGAAGGCAAGACGCTTGTTGCCACTCTGCCGGCGTATTTAAACGCCATAACCGGCAAGGGCGTGCATATCGTGACGGTGAACGACTATCTCTCACGGCGCGATGCCACGTGGATGGGTGAAATATACGAGGCGCTCGGGCTGTCTGTCGGAGTCATTAATCACGAGTCTTCGTATTTGTATGATCCGAGCCACACCGAATTTGATAAAGCACGCGACGAGCTTGGCTCTTTTAAAGTTTTTCACGAATTCCTGCGTCCGTGTTCGCGTCGCGATGCTTACCGTGCCGACATAACATACGGTACCAACAATGAATTCGGTTTTGATTATTTGCGCGACCATCTTGTTTATAATTCCGGCGATTTGGTCCAGAGGGAATATCACTACGCCATAATCGACGAGATTGACTCTATCTTAATAGACGAAGCGAGAACTCCCCTTATTATTTCCGCTCCTTCTTCGGAATCGGAGGATTTGTACGTTACTTTTGCCGGAATTGCCCGGAGAATGAACAAGGATGAAGACTACATAGTCGAAGAAAAGGAAAAAGCTATCCGCCTCACTGACGCGGGTATCAATAAGGCCGAAAAAGCCCTTGGAATCAGCGATATTTATACCGAGCGGGGGGTCAAGTTTGTCCACCACCTGGAAACAGCCGTCCGGGCCAAAGCCCTGTTTGAGCGCGATAAGGAATACGTTGTAAAAGATGGCGAAATAATAATAGTAGACGAATTTACCGGACGCCTTCAGCCCGGCCGGCGCTGGTCGGAAGGACTTCATCAGGCGATTGAGGCCAAAGAGGGAGTGACGATAGAAAAGGAATCCCGCACTTTCGCCTCCATCTCATTCCAAAATTATTTCAGGCTTTATGAAAAGCTCTCCGGTATGACGGGTACGGCTATGACCTCTTCGGAAGAATTTTTCAAGGTGTATAAGCTTGAAGTGGTGGCGGTGCCGACCAACCGCGAAACTAAGCGTTTAGACAGCAATGATCTCATATTTCAGACGGAACACGGGAAATTCCAGGCCATCGCGCGTAAGGTTAAGGAACTCCATGAAAAAGGCCAGCCGGTTCTAATCGGCACTGTGTCAATCGAAAAAAATGAAATTCTTTCTGAGCACTTCAAGCGCGAAGGGATACCTCATAAAGTGCTGAACGCCAAAAATCATGAAAACGAAGGCGAGACCATCGCTCAGGCGGGGAAA
>CAYHZS010000009.1:0-19395 GCA_964361185.1 uncultured Candidatus Saccharibacteria bacterium | reverse complement strand
GCACGGAGTCGGCGCGTCTGTGGTGAACGCTTTGTCGGACTACGCGCGCGTGGAGGTGCATCGCGACGGAGGGAAATACGCGCAGGAATATTCGCGCGGAAAGAAAAAAGTGGCGGTAAAAAAATTTGGAAGTTCAAAATTAAACGGCACCATAGTTTTATTCCAGCCTGACCCCGAAATATTCAAGGAAGTTAAATTTGACTGGGATACAGTCGTGAGCCGTCTACGCGGGCAAGCCTATCTCGTAAAGGGAATGAGAGTTACCGTAATAGACGCGCGCTCTTATACCGGCAAGTTTGATTTGGATAAAGTTTTTTACTTTAAGGAACTCGGACTCGAAGTTCCCTCAATGTCTTTCTACTTCGAAGGAGGACTTCTTTCTTTGGTCAAATTCCATAACCAAAATTACAAGCCGATACACAAAAATATTTTTTACGTTGAGAAGGAGATAGACGGTGTGAATGTGGAAGTGTCGCTCCAATACGTTGACGACATTCCTTCGCGTCTTTATGCCTACGCCAACAATATTCCGAATCCGGTAGGTGGGACGCACGTTACCGGTTTTAAAACAGCTCTTACCCGCATACTGAATTCATACGGCAGGAAAAATAACATTATCAAGGAGAAAGAGGAGAATCTTACGGGTGAAGACGTACTCGAGGGGCTTACGGCTGTGGTGTCCATAAAAATGGGACCCGAAATTCAGTTTGAGGGCCAGACGAAAGAGAAGCTTGGCAGTATGGAAGCGCAAAGCGCCGTCGGAACGGTGTTTGGCGAGGCATTTAATGCATTTTTGGAGGAACACCCCGATGACGCCAAAGATATCATAGGAAAGGTACTTTTGGCGCTACAGGCGAGGAAAGCGGCCAAAGCGGCTAAGGATTCGGTCCTTCGCAAGGGTGCGCTTGAGGGAATGACTTTACCGGGCAAATTGGCGGATTGCCAGACTCGCGATGCCTCGGAATCCGAGCTTTTTATAGTGGAAGGCGATTCAGCTGGTGGCTCTTCAAAACAAGGCAGAGATCGCCGTACGCAGGCTATATTGCCCCTTAAGGGGAAGATTCTGAACGTGGAGCGGTCACGCATAGACAAGATGCTTGCTTCCGTAGAAATCAAGGCTCTGGTGGTCGCACTCGGCACAGCTATAGGCGACACTTTTGATTTGTCCAAACTTCGATATCACAAAATAATTATTGCCACGGACGCCGACGTAGACGGCGCGCATATCAGAACATTACTACTTACCCTTTTCTTCAGATATTTCCGTCCGGTTATTGAAGGTGGGTTTATTTACATTGCTCAGCCTCCGCTCTACAAAATAAAACGAGGAAAAGAAATTTTTTACGCTTATGATGACAAAGAAAAACAGAAAATTCTTGGAAAGGACGCTTCCAATGTTGAGGAAATAGAAGAACTCGCTGAAGAAATCGGAGGAGAGGAAGAAGAAACGGAAGAAGTGGCCAAGAAACGCGAGGCCAAGATTTCCATCCAACGCTATAAGGGTTTGGGAGAAATGAATCCTGAGGAACTATGGGAGACGACGATGGATCCGGAAAAGCGCGTTTTGAAAAAAGTTAGCATAGAAGACGCCGAAGAGGCGGAAAAAGTTTTTGAAACGCTTATGGGTTCTGATGTCCCGTCAAGGAAATCATTTATCCAGTCGAATGCTAAATTAGCTAATCTGGATGTCTAACATACTTGGAATTATTTTTTCTTTTATAATCCTGATTATAGCGGAAGGCTTGAATATTTGGGCGGAAATGTTATCGGCTAGGCTACCGGGGGTAAATTCATTGTTCGAACCCAAAAATTTTTTTCTTTTTGGAGTAGTGTTAATAGGGTGTTCTCTTTTATTGTTCGGGTATGCAATAGGATATGGTGCGTCAAAAAATATTTGGACGGTAACGGTTTCGTCTATTGTTGCTATTCTCATTGTTGAACCATTTCTTGCTTACTTTTTCTTTCATCAACTGCCTGAAAAAGGCGCACTTGTCGGATTAATATTAGGTGTCATAGGATTTATCGCGACAGTTATGTGGCGGTAAAAAAACCGCCGAATGGCGGTTTTTTTATACAGAGTTTTGGTTATTTTCTCCCCGTAATTTCTTTCTGCATAGAAGAAATGAATTCTTCTATTTTCTTCGCTCCTACTTGTCCGTCATCTCGGCTTTCCACCGTTATGGTCTCGGACTCAACCTCCTTGTCGCCGATGACCAGAAAATAGGGGACTTTTCCTGTTTTAGCGTTTCTGATTTTTTTACCGAGTGATTCATTTGTTTCGTCTAACTCTGCCCTGATTCCGGCTTCTTTCAGTTTTGCAAAAACGGATTGCGCGTAGGCCATATGTTTTTCGCTTATTGGTATTGCAACAACCTGTACCGGAGAGAGCCATGTCGGGAAAGCGCCGGCGTATTTTTCTATAAGAAAAGCTATTGTCCTTTCTATTGAGCCGATGGATGAACGGTGGACTACGAAAGCGCGGTGTTCTTTACCGTCCTCGCCTACATAGGTAAGATTGAAGCGTACCGGCCCCGAAAGGTCATATTGCACGGTGAAAGCAGTATCCTCCTTGCCGTTTGCGTTTTTCATCTGTATGTCGATTTTTGGACCATAAAAAGCAGCTTCATTTATCGCTTCTTCAAACTCAACTCCACGCTTTTTCATGAGTTTGCGCATAAGCTCCTCGGCTTTTTCCCAGCCGGCATCGTCTTTATAATATTTTTTCGTGTTGGATCTATCTCCTAATGACAGACGGTAGTGGTAGTCTTCTCCCATTTTCAGTCCTAATATTTCGTTCGCATATTCAATTAAATCCAAGGCGCCACCTATTTCGCTCACGGCTTCCTCTTCGCTTTTGCAAATTATGTGGGCGTCCGCAAGACAAAATCCGCGCACGCGCTGAAGCCCCATAAGCTCGCCGGACTGTTCATACCTGTACATTTTGGCGATTTCCGCTATACGTATAGGAAGTTCACGGTAAGAATGAGGCTTGGAAAGATAAAGTTGGAAATGGTGCGGGCATGTCATCGGACGGAGCATGAATTTTTCGTCGTCTATCTCAATAGGTGCGTACATCGAATCTTTGTAGTGCGGGTAGTGTCCGGATTTTTCGTATAGTTCAAGTTTGGCAATGTCGGGGGTGTAGACATGGCTGTACCCACGCTTGATTTCCTCGTCCGTTATAAATCTTTCCAGTTCACGGCGTATGGTTGCTCCTTTGGGAAGCCATATTGGTAGCCCTTTTCCGACTGTTTCGTCTATGTAAAAAAGCTCCAATTCACGGCCGAGTTTTTTATGGTCGCGTTCCGACATCTCATTTTGGTTTTCGCTCATATTTTTCCATAATACCAATTTACTCGATGTTTTACAAAAAAAGAAAAACCCGCGAATCTTCGCGGGGCAGTTGTGGTTTCGGGAACCGGTTAGTCGGCTTGGGCGGCCTTTTTCATGAAATCCGCGAGAGGCCCACGGATGCGAAGAGCGAAATTCTTGAGTTGGGCTGTTTTCTCATTGTCCCCGACTACGACCGACTCCAGAGGCCATTCCGGATAAAACTTGATTTTCCTCCATCCGTTGAAGTTCAGGCTTTCTATGCCCGCGATGATTCTGTCTCGATTCTTCTCTTCGCTGGACACAAAAAGTGGATGATCAGCAAGTTTCTTGCCGCAAAAAATGCTGTCGCACGGTGAAGGTGACACCAGAAATTCCATTCCCATCGTTTTCTCCTTGCTGGTTGTTTGACTGTTTTTAATTTACTCCTCAATAATAGGAAGGTCAACCCTATTTCAGTTCCTTTACTTCCTCCACGATAATGCTTGTCTGACCGTTTCTCTCGGAAATTCGTCCGCGGAGAACGACGCATTTGTCCGGTTGGAGGAGTTCCTTCGCGTCCCTATAAATCTTTGGGAAAACGACAGCTTCCATCTCTCCGGTAAAATCAGCAATCTTAAGGAAGACCATTTTTTCGTTTGATTTAGTGATGATTTCCTTGGATTCATGCACGATACCGGCTACGACCGCGAGCATACCCTCTTTAAGCGATTCCCGTATTTTTTTGATGCTCATTTCACGCTTATCAAGTTTGTCGCGCCACTCATCAAGAGGATGGCCTGATATATAAAGACCCAGAAGTTCTTTTTCCCACGAGAGCTTTTCCGCTTTAGTCGCGGGAGGATAATCTTTTAATCGGATGGAGGGCAAGGCAGTATCCATTCCTCCGAAGAGCGAATCTTGATTTGAATTTACATTCGATATTCCACGGTTGAAAGCGAGAGCGTCTTCCGTGTTGCCGAGAAGACTTCCTCGTTCTCCCATCTCGTCCATAGCTCCGCATTTTACGAGCGACTCAAGCGATTTTTTATTGAGATTTTTGTGCTTAACGCGCGTCAGAAAGTCGGTGAATGTTTCATATTTCCCGCCACGCTTCCTTTCATCAATGATTGACTGAGCGATATCCGTACCCAGGTTTTTAACGCTATATAATCCGAAACGGATTTGCTCGACCTCGTTTTCGTTTTTGACAATGGTGAAATCGCCGAAACTTTCGTTCACATTCGGCGGAAGCACTTTTATGCCCATGCGTTCGCACTCCGTTATTGTCTCTGCCACCTTCTCTACGTCGCCCGATTCCGCAGTCATTATGGCTGTCATATAAGGCACGGGGAAGTTGGCTTTCATATAAGCAGTCTGATAAGCAACCTTGCCGTAACTTGCGGCGTGAGCTTTATTGAATCCGTAAGCGGCAAAAGGCTCAATCAGCTTCCAGAGCTCCATCGCTTTTTCAGGTTTCATTCCTTTATCTATGCATCCAGAAATAAATTTTTCTTCCTGCGCTGCCATTTCCTTCGGAATTTTTTTGCCCATGGCTTTGCGGAGCACATCGGCTTCAAGCCAGCTATAGCCAGCAATTTTTATGGCAATCAAAAGAACATCGTCCTGGTAGGTTATAACCCCGCGTGACTGATCAAGAATATCCGCCATCCTTGGGTCAAGGTAAGTGACGAGTTTTGGATTATGCTTACGTTCGATGTAATCGGGAATTTTCTCCATAGGACCAGGGCGGTATAGAGCAACCATGGCATTTATGTCGTGAATACTCGTGGGTTTCAGTTCTTTTAAGTATCTTGTCATGCCGGCGCCGTTTAATTGGAAAAGCCCCATTGTTTCGCCTTTGGCGAGCATGGCAAAAGTTTTCGGATCATCGAGCGGAATGTTCTCTATATCTATGTCGATATCATAAATTTTCTTGACCAATCGCACGGCGTCGCCCAAAATAGCCAAATTTCTGATTCCGAGAAAATCGAATTTAAGTAGCCCCACCCCGCCGTATTCGTCGGTCATGGAATACATGTCATATTGGGTGATAACTTTTCCTCCTTTCGGGTCGTGTTGGAGCGGTGCCCAGTCGGAAAGAGTGGACGGCGCAATGACGACCCCGGCGGCATGCACGGAAATGTGGCGAACGCATCCCTCCAGTTTTTTAGCCAGGTCTATTATTTCTTTCGTTTCCGGCTCTTTTTTACACATTTCTTTGAGTTCCGGGACCATATCCAGGGCATGATCTATGGTCATCGGGAATCCCTGCGAGCCCATCGGAATCAGGTTAGATAATCTGTCGCCCACGGCGTAAGGATGTCCCAAGGCGCGTGCTACGTCACGAACTGCGCCTCTCGCCATCATGGTCCCGAATGTTCCTATCTGGGCCACTCTGTCTTCGCCATATTTTTGTTTTACATACTCAATCATTTCATCGCGCCTGTTATCGGCAAAATCCATATCAATATCGGGCGCCTTGGGGCGTTCGGGATTCAGGAATCTTTCAAACGGGAGTTTGTAAAGAAGCGGATCCACCGTGGTGACGCCGGTTAAATAAGAAACAAGCGAGCCACCCGCGGACCCTCTGGTGGTGGCATATATTTTTTGTTTACGGGCATAGGCGAGCAAATCCGCCACGACAAGAAAATAAGGTGTGTATCCTTTATCATCGATAATTTTAAGCTCGTATTCTATTCTGTCCGTGACCGCATCTATTTTTTGGAGTCCACGGAAGGAAATGCCGTCGTATGCAAGCTTCCGTAGAGCATCAAGAGGAGAAACTCCTTCGGGCAATTCGTATTTGGGCATGACCCATTTGCCGAGCTCAAGCTCTATGTTTACTCGGTCGGCGATTTTCATAGTGTTTGTCACGGCCTCCGGCGTGTCTTTGAAGTATTCTAGAGCTTTTTTTGTGTCTATGAACGAAAAATCATCCGCGCCGAATGTTAGACGGCTTTCATCTTTGGTGTCGGTGCCGGTTTGTACGGCAAGGAGAGTATCCTGGGCCTTGTGGTCGTCGGCAGAGAGGTAGTGTGAATCTTGAGTGGCGACGAGAGGAATATCCAACTTTTTGGAAAGCGCGATAAGTTTTTTCCTTACCTCTTCTATCCCTCCCACGTTTGGATGATGCATTATTTCCAGAAAATAATTCTCTTTGCCGAAAATTTCTTGATGTTCGAGAGCGATTGCTTCGGCTTTTTCATCATTCCTCTGGGCGAGCGCGCGGGAAACTTCTCCCCCGAAACAGCCGGACAGACAGATAATTCCTTCGTGATATTGCCGGAGCAATCCCTTGTCCATGCGTGGCTTGTAATAGTATCCTTCAAGATTTGCAAGCGTGACAAGCTTAATCAGGTTGTGATAACCGATATTATTGTAGGCAAGAAGGGTCAGATGATAACGGCGCGCGTCAATGCCCGGCTCTTTGTCGTGACGGGTGCGCTCGGCAATGTAGGCTTCAACACCGATGATTGGCTTTACTCCGTGCGATTTGGCAGTTTTATAAAAATCAATCGCGCCGTACATATTGCCGTGGTCGGTAATGGCGAGAGCTGGCATCTCATACTTTTTGGCCAGTTTGACCATCTCGTCCACTTTGGACAGGCCGTCCAAGAGGGAATAGTGGGAGTGAGTGTGTAAATGTATAAACTTTAACTCCATATTTATTTCGTACAGTATACCATTGTCCTTTCTGTAACTTGTAGCTTATAACTTTTAACCTTTTAATCCAGAAGTTACACGCTGTAGATTTTACGTTACAAGATAAAAGGTCGATGTTAAAATAAAGTTTAATTATGCAAAAACACAAAAAACGTGGCACAGTTTACTATTTGATAGGTGTGGACGAAGCAGGAAGAGGACCGCTTGCGGGCCCCGTCTCTGTGGGAGTCGTGGCGTTCAGACGAACAACCCACAACCAACAACCTACAAAAATACTGAAGGGAATTCGGGATTCAAAAAAGTTTTCGGAGAATCAGCGTGAGGAGTGGTTTAGGAAATTAAAACAGTTAGAGAAAGAAGGAAAGATAAAAACAGCGGTGTCATATTCCAGCGCCAAGATTATTGACGGGAATGGGATAGTGTTTGCGATTCGGAGGGCGCTTGCAATGTCGCTAAAAAAATTAAAATTGCAACCAAATGAATGCGAAGTGCTTTTGGATGGTACGCTTTATGCGCCCAAAGAATACAAAAAACAAAAGACGATTATTCGTGGTGATAACAGCGTACCCATAATTGCCGCGGCCTCCATTATCGCCAAAGTTTCGCGCGACAGGAAAATGAAGCGCATGGCCAAAAAATTTCCCAAATATGGATTTGAAATTCACAAAGGATATGGCACCAAGGCTCATTACCGCGCCATTAAAAAATTGGGGGTTTCGGAAATACACAGAAGAAGTTTTTTGAATAGTAAAAACAGAAATTAAAAAGCAGGAAAGTATTATTACTAAACTTTACCGCTAAGCATCTTACATCATAATTATCTATAGATAATTATGATGTAAGATGCGACAAGTTAAGGAATGACAAATTTGCCGCGCGTTTGGTTCTCCAAACGCGCGGCAAAAAACTAGAGCTCCAGCCGATAGACATTCGTATTTCTCTGCTTGAAGCCGAGCTTTTGATACAGGACGTTCGCGGCAAGGCGTTCCGGTTTACTGGTTAGGTTTATCTGCTTTACTCCTCGGCGCTTGGCTTCATCCAGAAGAGCGTTCACGATTTGCCGGCCGATGCCTTGTCCTTGATGGCCCTCTTTTACCGCCACATCTTCAATTTGCGCGGTGGTTCCGCGGAGTTTCTGGACAAAGACGATTGAGCCCATTCCGACAGTTACCCAGAATCCGACTCCGGCGTCATCTTCTGTCCAAGCCTTGGCGAAGACGATTTCTCCATGTGAGAGCACCATCTGTAGATTTTCTTTCTTTAAGACAGGCGGATTTTTCCCATAAAGAAGCGGCATGAGCATGTTTACATCTCCCACTTCGCTTTCGGCAATTACGTAACTGCAAGGTTCAATTTTTATTCCGCTTTCGGGCATGATTTCCTCCAAGTTTTGTACTGTCCCTCCCTAAAACCGTTTTTTAATCAGGTAAGTTACCCCGCTGTTCTTTAGACCAAAATACCTTTGACAAAATAATTCTTTTATGCTATAAACTGAACCAGAGGTCCCTTTCAGTAGTTATATGGGCAGACCTTACAATTTCCCTTAATTCTTGTAGGAGGTGCTAAATGGCGCCGGAACGAGTCTTTAGAGGAGACTTCAGCGGTGGAATACTCGCTGAAGTCAAAGCCGACGGAACCGTGGATATCATGGTTGTTGGCGTTACGGAGAAAGATCGCCTGGATTATCTCAAGGCGAACAATCTCCCGGTTACGACCGATGACATGAAGATCAAACTCTTGGGCGGATGCGCCGACAGCCCGGAGGCAACTCCGGGACAAGTCCTCGAACAGGAAATCCGTGAAAAAGCGTTCGAGGGAAAGTGCGTACTTGGGCCGTCACTCCTAGTTTTCGAGAGACGGAAGAGGAGTACTGACCCGAAGGCGCTTTCTGCCGAGCACGTCCAGCGTTTTTTTCTCGTCACCCGCTGGGATGGGGAGGTGCGCAAGCGCGATATGCTGGAGGACGAAGGGGATGAATTTCTGTCTCCTCCCCAGATGGTGGAGTTCAGAAAGTTACACTCCATCATTTTCGGCACCCACCTGGCGCCGATCTTCAAGGCCATCGAAGCCTTGGCAAAAGTACACTCGCGCGTTGCGGGCCAGTACAGCGATCTTCTCGCCGCTTTCAATCGCGGAGAAATCAAACCTTTCGGCAACAGCAAGAGGAGGTAACCCGTGCACCAAACCCCGTAGCGAACTTGTTTTCTGCGGGGCATGTCCCGTAGTGAGCTTGGCTCTACTACGGGGTTGTTTTTTTAGCTAATTGTTATATACTCCAAAACATTATGACAGTACGAATGAGGCATACGCGCGCGCATACAGGAAACCGTCGTTCACACCATGCGCTAAAGGGTAAAAATTTAAGTGCTTGCGACAAATGCAGTACTCCTAAGGAGATGCACAGGGTTTGCGCCAACTGCGGAACTTACAAAGGGAAATCGGTGGTTAATACAGGAAAAAAATTGGCAAAGAAGGAAAAGAAAGCAAAGAAAACGGCAAAGTAAATAGCTTGTAGCTTACAGCTTGTAGCTGACTACGGGGTCACCTATAAGCTAAAAGCTATCAGCTACAAGCTATCCAACAATGGCCAACAGGCACCTTTCACGTTCAGTTGTCATGCAGTCCCTCTTTGAGTGGGATTTTGCCGGCAGAAAAAATGATTTGCGCGAGATCATCGCGCGCAATGCCAAGGAGTTTGCCCCCGGAGTGGGCGACTTGTCGTTTATGGAAGAACTAGCGGTAAATATTACCGGCAAGCAAAAAACCCTGGATGAAATAATAGAAAAGGCCGCGCCGGACTGGCCCATAGACCGCATTTCGGTAACCGACAGAAATGTTCTCCGTATCGGCCTCTATGAACTCATTTTCGGCGACCGCGCCGAGGTTCCGCCCAAGGTTGCCATAAATGAAGCTATTGAGTTGGCCAAGACTTTCGGCGGAGAGAACAGCGGGAAATTCGTTAACGGCGTCTTAGGGGCGGTCTATAAGGAATTGGGAGAGCCAGGCAAAGACGAATTTTCAAAAAAGAAAAATAATAATGCTGACATTTCAAAAATGCCGGTTGAAAGGCTGGGCGGAGCGATAGTCTACGCGAGAAAGGACGGGGTGCTTTACCTCGCTTTGGTCCACGATATTTTCGGCCACTGGACTCTTTCCAAAGGACATATCGAAGCTAATGAAGACGAAGTAGAAGCCACCAGGAGGGAAATAAAAGAAGAGTTGGGCATCGATATAGAGATAAAAGCCAAGATAGGAGAGAACGAATACACGGCGAATAATTCCGACAAAACCGGAAAAATCAGAAAGCACGTGTCATATTTTCTGGCTGAAGCGGAATTGGGGAAATTAAAGCTAGAAGAAGGGAAGGGAGGCCTCGACGACTGCCGGTGGTTTAAGGCCGAGGAAATAGTTGACTTAAATATATACGATGATATCTTGCCCATAATAACAAAAGCGATACAGATTCTCATAAAACATTAAACGTAGAACGTAAAACTTTATTATTTATATTATCATTTAATAAAACGTGTGATATATAGCGTGTACCGCATTTCTTGCGTTATAAGCTATAGGTTACAAGTTCTAGGACTTATGACTGATTTCTCAAAGTTTGAAAGGAAGGTAGGCGTGCAGTTCAAAGACAAGACTCTACTGAAGCAGGCCTTCGTCCATCGTTCGTATGTGAATGAGCATCCGAAACTCGGATTCAGCCACAACGAAAGACTGGAATTTTTGGGTGATGCGGTGCTCGAACTTGCCGTTACGGAATACCTTTATAAAAAATACCCCGATTCCACGGAAGGCGATTTGACTTCATATCGCGCGGCTTTGGTAAACGCAGTGACCTTGGGCGCGGCCGCTACGGATCTCGGCATGAACGAATACCTCCTTCTTTCAAAAGGGGAGACCAAAGATACCGGCCGGGCCAGACAGGATATTTTAGCCAACACGTTTGAAGCTTTTATCGGCGCGATTTATTTGGACAGCGGATACGTGAAAGCAAAGAAATTTATCGCGGAATCTATTTTCGGGCGCATTGATGAGATTATAAAAAAGGGACTATGGAAAGACGCCAAAAGCGCTTTTCAGGAAAAAGCGCAGGACAAGGCCGGAGTTACTCCCGTGTATAAAGTTGTTTCCGAGACGGGTCCAGACCACGATAAACAATTTACTTCAGGGGTTTATTTAAAAGGAGAACTGGTTGCAGAGGGGAGAGGAAAGTCCAAGCAAGATGCCGAACAGGAAGCAGCGCAAAACGCTCTTTCCGCCAAGGGGTGGTAGGAATAAACCAACAACCGACACCAAAAAATAAAAACAAAAGGCCGGAAGTTTCTCTCGAAACTTCCGGCCAAGACCGCCCTTGCTAATTTATGTCTCAGTAGTGCGACCGAGTCAGTTCGTGTAGAACCGAATTAAAGCTGTCAAACGGCCACACGTTTACCGTTTTGCCGTCCGGCATCTTGACGACAACATATTCTCCTTTTTCGTCGGAGAGAGCTGTTACCTCGGATGCAATTTGGGCAATACTTTTCCCAACGACATTCGTGTATTCAATCATCGTACGGCTCCTTCTCAAATTAACTGTTTTACATAGTACATCAAATTTGTTAAAAAGTCAAGCATTATTCCACTCGTAAAAACAAAAGGCCGGAAGTTTCTCTCGAAACTTCCGGCCGAACTGAGTGTGCCGCCTTTACTGACATCGGCAGTGGTACGGTTGATGTTGCTGGCGCGCCTTGCGCGCCGCCTTCTGTGCCGCCTGCGCCTTGGCGACCTTCTCGGCAATCGCTTTCGCTTCGGTCGCGTCCCTCACCGCCTTGCGGAGCTGTTGGAGCTCCGCGCACTTCTTCGCGAAGCCCCGGCGGAATTCCGCCTGACTCCAGACGGTCCGATAGCTCGTGGATTTCTCCACGACCTCCGGTAGCTTGTCGCAGGCGAACTCGCCATTGATGCCATCGGCGTAGATGGCGGCATAGAGCATACCGCGCATCTGCGACTGGTCTTCGCGCCAGGACGCATTCGCGTCCGTGTTGGGGAAGTACGGGCTTTCTCCCGTACCGCACCCTGCCAGACCGACTACTGCGAAAACTGCGACCAGCAACTTCACGAATTTGCTCATGTTTCCCCCTTTGGGTTGAGAGCGTTGATGGAATGTATCTGTTTAGCATCCTACACTAAAATCATTTGTTTGTCAAGAGTAAATTTCGGGCTTAATTTTAGCCCTTTTTCACTTCATACTAAGCATAAAATAAGTTATAATTTGTTTTGTATTATCGTATTTCGGCTTCCTTTTCCCGTTATTTACTACAAACTACAGACTACTAACTACCAACTATTCACCATGCTGAAACATCTGGAACTTTCCGGCTTTAAGTCTTTTGCCAAGAAAACCACGCTTGAGTTTAACGCGCCCATCGTGGCCATCGTGGGACCGAACGGCTCTGGTAAGTCAAACGTGGCCGAGGCTATTCGATTTGTCTTGGGCGAACAGTCGCACCTTTCCATGCGAACTAAAAAGGGCGAAGACCTAATCTGGAACGGTTCTAAATCCACTCCAGCCATGAACCGTGGCGCCGTTTCCATTTCTTTTAATAATTCGGAAAAAATGTTCAAACTGGAAAGCGACTTAGCTCCGGATTTGGATTTAAACTTTGACGAAATTACCCTTTCTCGCGAAGTTTACCGCGACGGCACGAATAAATACCTCATTAATGGTTCACAGGTGCGCCTGCGCGATATCATTGAGCTTCTGTCCTCGGTCAATATCGGCGCCTCGGGGCACCATATTATTTCGCAGGGTGAGGCCGACCGCGTGCTTTCCGCTTCCGCCAAAGATCGACGCATTATGATAGAAGAATCTCTCGGGCTTAAAATTTATCATTGGAAAATAAGGGAGAGTGAGAAAAAGCTTGAGAAGACAACCGAAAATTTGGACAAGGCGGAATCGCTAAGGCGCGAACTTCTGCCCCACATAAAATTCCTGAAAAAGCAGGTGGAGAAAATAGAGAAAGCCGAAGAGATGAGAACTAATCTCTCGGAACTTTATTCCGAATATTTAAAAAAAGAAGAATCGTACATAGCGCGCGAAAAATCTAAGGTTGTCTCAGAAAAACATACAGCCGGAAGCGAGCTCGATAAAATAGAAAAAACTCTTAAGGAAATTAAAGAATCTCTCGCGGAGAAAGGAGGGGAGAGCGAGAGAGCGCTCGACTTACGGAAACTGGATGACGAACTCAGGCGCATACGCGGAGAGAAAGACGAGCTCTCGCGGAAAATCGGGCGCGTGGAGGCAAGCATAGATTTCGCTCTGAAAGAAAAGAGTGAGCTGGAAGCAAAAAAGGGCGAAGCGAGCGGGAAGGCAGTACCGCTTAAGGACGTGGAGGCGTTTACCCGCGGGGCGGAAGAATTGCTTTCCGAATCCGATGGAGGGAGAACAGCTGAAGAGCTGAAAAAAATCATCGACCGAGTAAGGAAAATGTTCGTGGATTTTATTTCCCGCCATAGAGACAATGAGGATGATTTAACGGCAAAAATAGAGAAAATTTCAGAGGAGCTTGAACGCCATAAAGAAGAGAAGCAGGGACTGGAAAAATCACTGCGTGAACTCGGGGCTAAAGAAAATGAGCATAATGTTTCGGTTATGCGCATCAAGGAAGACGCGGACAAGAATAAAGATGAAGCCCGAAACCGCGAACGTACGTTTTACGAGCTGATGGCCAAAAGGAGCGAGCTCTCGGCGAATTTTAACGTTATTTTGTCCCACGAAGAGGTTATCAAGCACGCTGAGGCGGCATTTGTGGAAGAAATAAAAGAAGGTAACGCGCTTATAGGGCAGGATATTTTGAGGTATAAGCAGTTTAAGCTCGATGAAGAGGTTTTTCGCGACGAATTAAGAAGTATGCAGGAAGCAAGACATAAGGAGATAGAAAAGCTTAAAATCAGGCTGGAAGACATGGGGGGAGGAGGGGGAAGTGAAATGCTCAAGGAATACAAAGATATGGAAGAGCGCGAACAGTTTTTGTCGCGCGAGATTGAAGATTTGAAAAAAAGCGCCGATTCGCTTGCTGCCCTTATTAAAGAGTTGAAGGAGAAGCTTGATATGCAATTTGACAGCGGTATCGTGAAAATAAATAAAGAATTTGAAAAACTGTTTGCGCTTATGTTCGGCGGAGGCTCGGCTTCCATATCCGTGTTTGAAGAAAAGAAAAAGATGAAGGCGCTGGACCCTGAAACTGGCGAAGAGATAGATTTAGAGGAAGAAGATGGCGAGCCGGAAAGGGGAATAGATATCAAAGTAAATTTGCCTCAGAAAAAAATAAAAGATTTGGCGATGTTATCCGGCGGGGAAAGGGCGCTTACTTCCATCGCGCTTCTGTTCTCCATTTCTCAGGTTAATCCGCCGCCATTTATGGTGTTGGATGAGACAGACGCCGCTTTAGATGAAGCCAATTCCCGTAAATATGGCGATATGCTTGAGAATCTTTCAAAAGTTTCCCAGCTAGTGGTCATCACTCATAATAGGGAAACGATGTCTCGCGCGGGAATTTTATATGGTGTTACTACAGGTTCTGACTCCGTCTCCAAGCTCTTGTCCATAAAATTCGACGAGGCGGTGGCGATTGCTAAGTGATTAATCCAACTGCTCACGTCTAGAACGGCATTAACATGTATTAATAAGTAGGTAGTGATGATTACCTAACTTAGCGCTATAGCGTAACGTTAGGTAAGGTATATAATATTAAAGACATGTCCCAAGAGGGGAAAATTAAGCGAGCAAAAGTTCAGGAGATAGTATTGAAGACGATAATCGCCGCTGGGTTTCTAGGTTTTGCCGCATTAGCCCCCAACGCCATACAGGCTCTGAAGGTTTTTGATCGTGGGCGAAATCGCAAAAAGAATCCTAAATATGTAATTTCTAATGCCGTTGATAGACTTAAAGATAAAGGATATATTTCCTTTGAAAAAACGACGCGTGGAAATTTTGTGCGATTGACTAGTAAAGGGGAGGCACGATTGCGTCTCATCGAAGCACATAATTTCAATATTAAAAAACCAAAACGTTGGGACGGAAAGTGGCGGATTATTATTTTTGATATTCCGGAAAAAAGAAAAAGTCTTAGAGACAAAATAAGGTTAACGCTTACATCCATCGGATTTGAACGCCTACAAGATAGCGTGTGGGTTTATCCGTATCCGTGCGAGGATCTAATTGTGTTACTTAAATCGGATTTCAGGGTTGGCAAAGATGTTTTATATATTATTGCCGACAGTATAGAAAATGACAGTGTATTTAGGGAATGGTTTGGCTTGAACAAAAAATAAAAAATACCTAATTATATGCTATAGCGTATGGTTGGGTAGTTTCTGAAATTTCAGAGATTACAGGGATTTTGGAAAATTACTTCTTGTTTTTCTACACAAATTTATAATCCAGAGTTTTTCGATTCATATCCGCTTTTTCTACTTTAAACCTGACTTTGTCCCCCAGAGTGAAAGTTTTCTTGGTGCGTTCGCCAACTAAACGATAATGCTTTTCGTCAAATTTGAAAAAATCTTCTTTTAGATTTCGGACGGAAACCATTCCTTCGCATTTTGTTTCCTTGTCTTCCACGTATAGTCCCCATTCGGTAACCCCGGAAATCACGCCGTCAAAGACTTGGCCGATGCGTGTGGACATATATTCAACCTGTTTGTATTTGACTGACGCGCGTTCGGCATCAGCCGCTTCCTTCTCTCTTTGCGAAGAATACATGCAGAGTGTGTCGTAAACGTGCCATTCTTTCTCATTTACCTCTTTATTGTGCAAATAGTCGTTTAGAAGCCTATGGACCATGACATCGGGATAGCGGCGGATAGGGGAGGTGAAGTGTGTGTAGTGCTCGAAAGAAAGACCATAGTGACCGATGTTTTGCGTGGAATAGACGGCCTTAGCCATGGAACGCACCACGGCTGTCTGTATCATATCTTTCTCTGTTTTGCCCTCAAGACTCGTTAGGAGTTTGTTCAACTCATTCGGGGCAATGTTTCCATCGTGAAGCTTGAGCTCGTAGCCCACGCTCTTGAGAAAAAAGACCAAATCGGCGACTTTTTCCTGGCTTGGCATATCGTGTATGCGGTATACGAAAACGTTTTCTTTTTTAGTTTTCTTTTCATGGTCCTTGGCATATTTTGCTACATGTTTATTGGCGAGAAGCATGAATTCCTCCACCAGTTTATGAGTATCTCCACGCGTCTTTTTGTAGACTTTTATCGGTACGCCTTTTTCGTCCAGTATGAATTTAACCTCTTCCTGCTCCATTGATATGGCGCCTTCATTAAATCTTTTTTTGAGCAGTTTTTTGGCGAGTTTGTTGAGAGTGTCCAATTCCTCAAAATATTGGCCCTGTTTTTCATCAAGCGTTTTCTGGGCGTTTTCGTAAGTGAATCGCTTGTCGGAATTTATAATTGTTTTTCCGAACCATTCGGACAAAACATCTCCTTTGTCGTTCATCGTGAATACCGCGCTCATGGCGAGCTTGTCTTCATTTGGATTTAAACTGCACAAATCATTGGAGAGAATTTCGGGGAGCATGGGAATAGTGCGGTCCACCAGATAAACGGAAGTGCCACGCTTCACGGCTTCTTGGTCGAGTGCCGTGCCCGGCCGGACGTAATGCGAAACGTCGGCAATATGCACGCCTATTTCGTAAGTCCCATTTGGCAGGGGACTGAAAGAAATAGCGTCGTCAAAATCCTTGGCATCTTCTGGGTCAATAGTGAAGGTGTCCGTATTTCTGAAATCTTTCCTTTCTTTCGTATCGTCAGGAGTTATCCCGCGGGCTTTCATCTGCCTGGCTTCTTCCTCGACTGACACGGGGAAGCTCGCGGAAAAACCGCGCTCAAGCGCGATAGCGCGCATTTCGGCGTTGTTCTCATTTGGCTTACCTAGGATTTCCGCTATTTCTCCAATCGGACTTTTCTTCGGGTCTTTCCACAGAGTTATGACTGCGAAAACCTTATTTCCTTCTTTCGCTCCGTTCAGTTTTTCTTTCGGTATGAGTATGTCCACGTACATTCTGGTGTCCTGCGGGACAAGGAAATAATTACCATTTTCAATTTCAAGAGTTCCCGCGAAGCCCGGCTTGGCTCGCACCAATATCTCCGATATTTCTCCAGTTACCCGTCCACGCGATTTTTTTGGGTGTAGGGTTACCTTAACGCGGTCGCCGTGGAGGGCGGTATTTAAAAATCTTGAATCAATCTCGATATCTTCGTCTTTTACTTCGGTGCGGATATATCCTATACCCTTGGAATTAATAGAAATAACCCCCTCAGCGGTATTTTGCGCCGGATAACTGGGAACCTTATTACGGTGAATCTGCCCTGGTTTCCTGGTCCTCTCAGGCGACTTACCACTCTCCTTATTGTGTCTTTTTCCTTTCATGAATTTTCAGAGTATAACACAAAATACCCTTTTGTTGACGGCTTATAATCATTCTGTTAGTATACGGCTCATGTTGATGATTCGCTTGCAGAGAATAGGACGCAAAAACAGCCCGCATTTCCGGGTTGTTCTGACCGACCGGAGGAATAGCACAAAATCAGGCCGGTTTCTTGAAGTGCTCGGTTCGTATGCCGCGAAAGAAGGAGTTTTTCAAGTTAACGGCGAAAGGGTGAAGTACTGGATGAGCAAAGGCGCCAAAGTTTCCGATACCATGCATAATTTTCTCATAAGCAATAAGGTTATTGCTGGCAAAAAAATAAACGTTTTGCCGTCCAAGAAATCAATGGCGAAAAACGCCAAGGCGCCGGAGGCCCCTGCTCCGAAAGAGGCAGAGGCGCCACAGCTGGCTGAAGCACCGGCAGCATAAGTATTTCCAGTAGTCGGACTGCTGGAACTTTGCCTTGGCACTTTGGCCTCTCTTTTGTACAATAAGAGAAGCAGTTTTTACTGCACGGGTAGAATTATCAGAAATTATCGCACTTTAATATATGCCAGAAAGAGATAAAGAATTTCTAGAGTTTCTTGTTAAGTCTTTGGTTGATAACCCGAATGATGTAAAGGTTGATAGGACAATTGACGAAATGGGCGTGCTTCTGACGCTCACGGTCAACGTCGCGGATATGGGGAAGATTATCGGCAGGAACGGAAATACTGCCAAGGCGGTAAGGACGCTTCTCCGCGTAGTTGGGATGAAAAATAATGCCCGCGTCAATATGAAGATAAATGAGCCGGAAGGGAGCACTCACGTTTTCGGCGAGAACCAGGCTCCGCAGATGCCACGTTCGGTGGCCGCGGATGTGGATTCCACGATGGACGAGATAAAAGACCTATAAAAGAAAGAACCCCTCCCTGCTAGCAGGGAGGGGTTCTTTCTTTACCATCCTCGTGTTAGAACAAGGATATGAAATTTCACGTGGTCACGTTATTCCCCGATTCGCTTGATTCATACCTCAAAACATCAATTATCGGGCGGGCGATAAAATCAAAGAAAATTTCCGTCAAAACATGGAATCCATATTCTTTCGGGTCGGGCAAGTGGAAGAAAACCGACGACCGGCCGTATGGCGGTGGCCCTGGGCAGGTGCAATATGCATTGCCCGTTCTCAAAGCAGTCGAGCGGGCAAAGTCGAAAGTTAAAAGCGGAAAGTTTAAAGTAATCATTTTTTCACCATCTGGGAAAAAGTTTACAAACGAGGTGGCGCGCAAATGGGCCAAAGAGGGGAAAGACCTGATTTTAATTTCCGGCAGGTATGAAGGCATAGATGCCCGAGTAAAAAAAATACTGAAAGCCGAAGAATATTCAATAGGCGATTACGTGCTCACGGGAGGGGAATTACCGGCCATGGTCGTGATTGACGCTGTGTCCCGCCAGATTAAAGGCGTGCTCGGCAAATTTGAATCAGTGGAAGAAAACCGCGTGGCATCAAGCGAAGTCTACACCCGTCCCGAAATTTTGATTTGGAAGGGCAAAAAATATCGCGTTCCTAAAGTCCTTACAACAGGGGACCATAAAAAAATAGAGGAGTGGAAGAAGACAAAAAATTAATCTATTTCTCTCTTCTATCCCAAGGTGTCACTTTGGGATAGAGAAAGAGAAAAAGAAATAGTTTACTTTGCGCTCTAATTTTGCTTTCATTAAACAAGACAATTTATGGAGGAAACAGTTTATGAGCAAAACGAGAATTTCGCTTCATTGTGTGCGACAAGCAAGGGAAGAGACAGTCAATTCCTTTTTGCCACCGGGACTCAGGGGGCTCAAAGCGATTACCAAGTGGGAAATGGAAGAGATGAGGGAGTGGGCCGCTGGTTTCGATGTGGAAAAAGAACTGAAGAAGGCAAGGGCTGCTTTAGTGGCCAAACAAGCCGATACAGCCGCCCGATGAGGGCGGTTTTTATATGAGCAGGAAACCCCGCACGGAATCGCCGTGTCAGCCGTG
>CAYHZS010000008.1:0-19827 GCA_964361185.1 uncultured Candidatus Saccharibacteria bacterium | reverse complement strand
GAACCCCCAATAACAGGTTCGAAGCCTGTCGTGATATCCATTTCACTACGAGCGCGTAACAAAATCGGCACTTTCACAGTACCAAAATACTATCCTATATTAGGAAATTACGAAAGGGAGTAGTAAAATATACCTATATATAAAGCCATGAAAAAGACACTCAAAATCCCGCCACAGATAGCAAATATACCCGAAACCCTTGAAAAAGCTGGTTTTGAAGCGTATGTAGTTGGCGGATGCGTGAGAGATCTCTTGGTCGGTAAAAAGCCCAACGATTGGGACGTCACGACTAATGCCACGCCAGAAGAGATAATAAAACTTTTCCCGAAAACATTTTATGAGAACGAATACGGCACAGTAGGGGTCGTAAACGAAAACGAGGAAGACGAAACTCTCAAAGTAGTAGAAATAACACCATACCGATTAGAGTCGTCCTACAGCGACTACAGACGGCCTGACAGCGTGAAGTTCAGCAATAACATCGAAGACGATTTAGCTAGGAGAGACCTGACCGTTAATGCTATTGCTTACAACGTTTCTAAAGGACAATTAATTGATCCTTATAAAGGACAAGAGGATTTGAAGGACAAAGTAATACGCGCGGTAGGTAACCCGGATGATCGCTTTAACGAGGATGCTCTACGAATACTTAGGGCTATTCGTCTGGCGACCGAACTTAGCTTCAAAATTGAAGAAAAAACAGAAAAATCGATAAAAAATGATGCTTTTTTGCTAAAAAAGATATCTTTTGAGCGAATACGGGACGAATTTGTCAAAATTATCATGTCAGACAATCCAAAGGCTGGAATAGAGCTGGCTCATAGTCTTGGGATTCTTGAACATATTATCCCTGAAACAATAAAAGGGTTACACGTGAAACAGAATGGGGACCACATTTATGATGTCTGGGAACATAATTTACGGGCAGTCCAACATTCTGCCGACAATAAATGGCCACTGCATGTAAGATTAGCAGCTCTATTTCATGATGTTTCAAAGCCTGAAACTAGGCTTTGGTCTGATGAAAAGAAGGACTATACGTTTTACGGCCACGACGTAGTTGGTGGGCGTGTAACCAAAAAGATACTCGAGCGCCTTAAGTTTCCCGTGAAACTTACCGATACGGTAGCGAAACTGGTAAGATACCATCTATTCTTCTCAGATATAGAGAAGATTACACTTTCTGCTGTGAGGAGAATTGTTAAAAATGTCGGTCCAGAAAATGTCTGGGATTTAATGAAGGTCCGTGCCTGCGACCGTATCGGTATGGGCAGGCCAAAAGAAAAGCCGTATCGGCTGAGGAAATATGAGGCTATGATAGAGGAAGCCATGCGAGCCCCCGTATCGGTAGGTATGCTTAAGACTGACGGGGTTATAATAATGGAAGTTACACATGAAACACCAGGGCCGCGCCTTGGCTGGATACTTCACGCGCTTTTGGAGGAAGTATTGGAGAATCCGGAGCTTAACACCGAAGAATATTTAAACAAAAGGACATTGGAACTCGCCAAAATGTCCGATATAGAATTAAAAAAATTAGGCGAAGCTGGAAGGGACAAGAAAGACGAAGTTGAGGGTCAAGAAATAGAAGAAATCCGAAAGAGACATTGGGTGAAATAATTATTTCTTAGACACACTCCAGGCAAGTTCGAACATAGAGAGATACGACTTTGCTATAGCCCCACTTTCAATTACCAAAGCGAAAAATTCTTTTTGAGTGGAGTAGATAATTAATTTATTTCCGTAGATAGAGTTATCGTTTAAAAAACTAAAATCTTTTGTAATAAACCTGATTTGATGATTTGGATTTGCATTTTTCTTCGCGCGCGTGGCATATTCGCGGTGAAATTTGTCGTCTGGAAATAATTCCCTTACGTGATAACCCTTGTTTTTAGTCGCTTTAAGCCACGTATCCAGCAACTCCGGGAATCTCTCAAAATGCTTCATAGAGCCGAAATATACTACCTCTTTATGACTTTTTAAGTAATCAACTGAATCAATATACAGCTCCTTCAAAGCATTCAACCCATCGTAAATCTGTATGGATGGCTTTTCTGGCATCGCATTATACAAAGCCATAATTGAAGGCATCGACTCCTCAAGATTCTTTTTCTTATTCTCAAGCTGAGTCAATAATTTTTTAGGGTGAGCCGCAAAATAAAGCAGTGCCTTTCTAGTTTTTTCTGTGCCAACCATTCCTTTGGCAATAAGATGCTCTAAGACCACATACACTGTTGAACGCTTGAGTTCGGTCCTTCTCGCAATATTAAAAGCCGAGTCCTTGCCAAGTTGCATAAGCGCCAAGTACACCTTGGCCTCTTTTTCATCAAACCCATAATTTATTAACTCTCTTTCAACATCCATACCCTAACTATAGGGGACTGCCTAGTTACTGTCAACAATAATGACAACAATAGGTAATATACTCTTTTTTATGTCTTTTTTCCTTATATTTCAAGCCATTTTTTGACGATTATCATCCAGAATTATTGACTGTATTTTACATATTCCGGAAAATGTGTTTATGAACAATATAAATAGATATGTGTTGGGCGGATTATTAATAGCAACGTTAGTATTAGTCACAATAAATATAGCTCCTGGTAACAAAAACACCGGCAATACAACTGTTATAAAAATAGGTTCAATTCTGCCGTTGACCGGACCGCTAGGGGAGCTCGGCGAAGAAATTCGCCGAGGCGCGGAGATTGCTATTCAAGACTCGTTAAGTAGGGGGATAAAGATTGAGTACATAAGTGAAGACGATGGGTTTGACCCAAAACTTTCGGCTTCTGCCGCAAGCAAACTCACAAACATAGACAAGGCGGATGCTGTTTTTACCGCGCTTGTGGAGGAAGCCAAGTCAATGATTAAAATATTCAACGACAAGGAAATCCCTCTGCTGGTTGCCTGGGATAGCAATGCTGATCTTAAAAAAGCTGGGCGATATATTTTCAGCATAGGTTTTTCAACGGAAAAAAGCGGAGAAATCATGGGTAACTATGCTAGTGAAAACTTGGGACTACGCAAAATTGCTATTGTTGGAGCAATAGATCCAGCTATGGACATAATGATTGATAATTTTGAGAAGACGTTCACCAAAAATAGCGGAGAAATAATTCTTAGGGAACGAATACAACCAGATGCGATGGATCATAGATCCCTTATCGCGAAATTAAACAGCAAGAAAACAGACGGAATATATGTAGGTTTTATACCACCGCAACATGGGCCCTTCCTTAAGCAACTCAAGCAATCCGGGTACAAAGGCAAAATAATGGCCGTTGATACTTTCATTCAAAGCGAAATTGAAGCAGCAGGGACAACGGCAGAGGATATACATTTCACATATATCTATGCCGAACACTCCCAAGAAATATCCGCCAAGTATAAAGAGAGTTTTGGCAATAATCCAATTGATCCGGCTTTGGTTTCATTCGGTTATGACAGCATAAAAGTGTTGGCTGAGGCCAGCAAAATCGCCAAGGAGAAAGGCATCCCGCTTCGCGATGCCCTAACTTTGGTAAAAATTGACGGCATCGGCGGTCCAATAGATATGAACGGTACCCAATTCTCCGAGCGCGCCGAAAAAATTTTCGTGGTCAAAAACGGAGTAGCGGTACCCGCAGAAAATTAAGAATCAGTCCTGCTCGGCCGGGCAGTGGCCCTGCAAGCAAAGATTACCTTGCTACAAGAAAACCCAAGGGTATCCCTTGGATTTTTTTGTATTTAATGACCACAAACCAATCTTAAAATTTTTTAGCGAAGACAATTTTATAAACCTTTTTATCTATAGATTTCATGGTCGCCTACCGTAAGCAACACAACTTCGTTGTCTGACAAATATTCAAAAGTAACACGGTTGTGAAAATCAACCCAAAAGCCGTAGTACTTCCTTAATCGCCCTTTTAGTTTGTGAACCTTTAATAATTGGTGGTTCTTATTATCTTTGAACAATCCGATTCTGACAATAACTTCTTCTTGTAATTCATCCGGCAATTTTTTGAACATCCTGACAAACGTTGGTTTGTAGTAGACCTTAAACATAAACTATTAGCGAATCTTTTTAGCCAATTCGCGGAGATCTCCGCGCAAGGTTGGCTCTGCGGAGGCCATTAGGACAGCTTGAACCGCTTCTTCTTCGGACATAGCAACAAGAGCGCGGCGAACAACATCGGCCTTATTGGCGCCACGACCACTTTTTACTTGGCTGTTTATGAACTTCTCTAACTCCGGAGTTAGGGGAACTGATAGGGTAGACATAGTTTTATTAATTATTTATATGATATTATCATATTAAATTATAGTATAATGTCAAGCTCTTTTATTTTACCTAAAAGCTAACAGCTATAAGTTGGTGACTAGTTCTATTGGGCAATGGCCCTACAAGCAAAGATTACTTTGCTATAGGGTAAATCCGAACCTACTTTTATTTATATATCGACCTCAAGGGATATTGGACAGTGATCGGAACCATAAATACTTGAAAGGATTTTTGTGCTGGTGATTTTTTTGAGTAAATCCTGCGAGGCAAAGAAATAATCTATGCGCCAGCCGACATTGCGGTCTCTTGCGCGGGTTTTCATATCCCAGTATGTGTAAGCTTCTTTTTTAGTGGGGTAGAAGTGTCGGAAAGTATCTATATATCCATGAGCCACGACTTCATCCAACCACGCGCGTTCTTCGGGCAAAAATCCCGTGTTTTTTTCGTTTTCTTTTGGGCGAGCTAAGTCAACTTCTTCGTGCGCAGTATTCACATCCCCGCAGAAAATTATTCCTCGCCCGTCCGTAGCTTTATGCGAAGGCGGATTGTAACCTTTATTACGCAGTTTTTCAATAAATTTCAAAAACTCGTCATAAAATTCCAGTTTGAACTTTAATCTTTCAGGCCCGCCACCGCCGTTAGGAAAGTAAACGTTGAGCAAAACAAAATCTTTGTAGTAAGCGACAACCATTCTGCCTTCCTGATCGTATTTGTCCACGCCCATTCCGTATTCAACCTTTTCAGGTTCAATTTTTGTATATAAGGCAACACCCGAATATCCTTTTCTGCCTTTTGAATGAGAGAAATACGAAAAATACCCCGATATGTCGCGGATTTCGGCCGGCAATTGGTCGGCTTCGGCTTTAACTTCCTGCAAACACAAAATGTCTGGCTTTTCTTTTATTATCCAATCAAAATCCCCGTGTTTGGCCACAGCGCGAAGTCCGTTCACATTCCAGGAGATAATTAACATATGGTCAATATTAACACACGGGCGTATCATATAAAGAGTTAAGCCGGTCTTTCATAATTGCCACGGGAAATAAAAAATGGAAACCTATTTGACGATTAAGGAAATGGGGCGCAAAGCTCTGACGATGGCTCAAATTACCGCGCGAAACGATGCCGAGGGTTTGCCTGAAGAAGAGTGGGGGCTTCTTCAAAAAGGCTACGAACTGAAGTACGGCGAAGCCCATGGGGATTGGGCATTGGTTAACTCGCTCAAAAACCTCAAGGCTCAAGCAGAAACAGCTTTCAGCGGGTACAACCCAAATAAGCTCTTTGTGTTGAGCGGAGTCGTGTACGGCACTTACGAAGTCCAAGCTCAATTCGTTCTGTTTGACAGCGATAATTACCTGTATGTTCCTTCCGCTGAACTGCCGGAGAAGGAACACACCGAGGAAGCCAGCGCTTCCACGTAGGCCTTCCCAATTCAACGCGGCGCCCAAGTGGCGCCACTTTTTTATTTTCCTCTGCTGTGGAATTTCTTATGGACATCGCGAAGCGCTTTATCCGTAACATGAGTATAAATCTGCGTGGTGGAAATGCTGGCATGACCGAGCATCATCTGGACACTTCGAATGTCGGCGCCGTTTGAAAGCAAGTCGGTGGCAAATGAGTGGCGGATGACATGCGGGGTCACTTTTTTTGAAACGCCGGCCTTGATAGCATAATACGCGACAATACGTTCGACCGAGCGGGGAGTGAGGCGCAGGGAATCAAGTTCCGACCTTCCGCCCGAATTCTTAAGGTCGGACCTTTTAATTTTCCCAACATTCACAAAAAGAGCATCATCCATATCTTTGCGCTTAGCTAAATACTTTTTAACCGCCGTTTTGGCGGAATCCGATAAGAAAACCACGCGAACCTTTTCGCCCTTGCCCCGCACTGAAAATTCGTCTTTACCCAAATCCAAATCGCGGGGGAGAGAACAGAGCTCGGAAACGCGGAGTCCGGTGGAAAACAACATTTCCAAAATAGCCTTATCTCGTAGCACTTTTACATCATCTCCTTCGGGAGCCTCAAGAATACGCCCCAATTCTTCAACTGAAATTAGGTCTAGGTGTCTTTCCGAGACCTTGGCGAGCTCAATCCGCTCGGGAGAGAGCGATTCTACATTACGCTTCATCAAATATTTTAGAAAACTCCGGAGCGCTATCAGATAATAATTCTGGGTTTTCTTCTTGAGCGTTTCTTTACCGAGCTTGCCGTCCCTAGCCGTCTGCCTGTTTAACCAAAGCCTGAATTCGCGGACAACGGCATCGTCTATTTTTTTAGGCGAATCAATTTTGGCAAAATCAAAAAAACGGCTGAGGTAACGGTCGTAATTTTCAACTGTTTTCAGGCTCCGGCCTCTTTCTATCTCAATATATTCCAAAAACTCTCTTTTTAGGTCTTTGAGCGAAGGCATGTCGCACAATATTATACCATCCCACCAAATCAAAAGTAACAATGCTTGCCACGTACTGAGTATTCTCTAGTACTGGGGTCACACAATATTAAGGCGGAGTAATACTCAATCAAAAAACCGCTCATATGAGCGGTTTTTTGATAAATTACTGGATTAAAGGTTTTAATTTTTTACTAAAATCTCTGATTCTATTCATGGTAGCAGCACCACCCGGGAGCTGTTCCATTCTAGCTCTTTCAAGAGCTTCCGCATTTTCTATAAAATTCCGAATAAAATCCCTATCAAG
Source organism: uncultured Candidatus Saccharibacteria bacterium (assembly GCA_964361185.1). Taxonomy (GTDB): domain Bacteria; phylum Patescibacteriota; class Minisyncoccia; order Phycocordibacterales; family VMEP01; genus JBAZYZ01. The sequence continues at coordinate 12,867 of CAYHZS010000008.1, read as the reverse complement.
AGCTATTTTATCAACAACCTCGCTTGGTCTTGTTTGTTTCAATGTTTCGATGGATTTAAGTAAAGCATCCGCCGTCTCTTCGGCTAGTTCACTCTTAAACCATTCTATCGCTTCTTCGGGGGCAATAACTTTATTCTCAAGCGGTGTAATAATATTACTCTCGTTAACCATAGCCATTTTCCTTTTCCTTTCAGCCTCGCGTTGAGCCACAACTGGGTCTTCTCCGTTCCCAGGAGTAAAGTCTAAATCACCCATACCTTGTTGTTCTAATGACATATTTTTATATTAATTTATTAATTTCTTTAATTTCCGCTTCAATACTAATCTTAACCGCTTTCAACTCCTTTATCTCCTTCATCCTCTTCTCCGTAATATCATCTTTTTTGATTTCTTCTCCCCAATTTTGGTTTTCCAGGTTTTTTAAAATTTTTTCAAGAAAAACACGTATTTCTTTCAGTTTTCCTATTTGTCCGGCCTCTTTATTGAAGCTATCTATGATTGCCCTTGATTCAAAAAGTTTATTTGCCAGTTCCACGGGAAAAACTTCATCATTTGCGGCCTCGGCTTCAACCGGCAAGCTTGACTTACTCCTTTGGGGAGCCTCTTCTTTTTGAAAATGTTCAGGTGAAATCATATCTTTAATACGTTAAGTTAATCAGTAAATAATCAAGTCGTCAATCAAAAACCCTTGCAAAGAAAGGACATTTGTGATATAGTCAGCAAGTTATGCTTACAGCCAAGAAAAAACTAAATACGATGAAAAAGACCCAAATCCACGAAAAAGACACGGGTTCTTCGGAAGTTCAGGTGGCCGTTCTATCTGAAAAAATAGCCGAGCTCACTTCTCACCTGAAAAAACACCAGAAAGACAATCATTCGAGGCGAGGACTCATACAAATGGTCGCCGATAGGCGCACCCATTTGAAATATTTAGAGAAAAAGAACAAGGCCAGGTATAATTCTCTGGTAAAAAAACTCGGGCTGAAATAGGCCCAAAACCCTAAAACTTGTAGCTTATAACTCAAGGGAACACAAAACCCTGATTTTAATTCAATGTTACAAGTTACATTTTTACCCTGTTAAATAATTTTTTACCGTATATTATGGTAATAGACAGGGGAAACTTATCAGAATAGGTCGTAATTTTTATTATTAGATTTAAATATTGTAAAAAATTAAAATTTGCAATCAAATTTTAATTAACAGGGTAAATGAGTGTAATAAAACACAAAGATCAGCGCGTGGGAATTTTCATAGATACTCAAAATCTATACCACAGCGCCAAGAATTTATATAACGCAAAAGTGAATTTCGGAGCAGTTTTAAAAGAAGCAGTAGCCGGACGCCAGCTTGTGCGCGCCGTGGCCTATGTCATAGCGACAGAAGCAGGAGATGAAACAAATTTTTTTGAAGCTTTAGCCAAACTTGGTATTGAAACCAAGGTCAAAGACCTTCAGATTTTCGCGGGCGGTGCCAAAAAAGCCGATTGGGACGTTGGGCTCGCCATTGACGCGGTCAAAATGTCTCCAAAGTTAGACACTATTGTAATTGTCTCGGGCGACGGAGACTTCGTACCGCTGGTTGAATACTTAAAACTCTCCGGCGTGCAAGTTGAGGTCATCTCTTTCGGCAAATCTTCATCCTTAAAGCTCAAGGAAGCAGTGGACGAATTCGTGGACCTCTCCGAAAACCCCCACAAATACCTTCTGGGCGCTCCGCGCGGAAGACGAGTGAGGTAATACTTTATTCTTAACAAAACCCCTCCCTGGCTTACAGGCAGGGGTTTTGTTTGTTGAAATTGCCACCCTATTATGCGACACTATGAGCATTAGCAATTAAACATAAGCCGCCGGATAGGCAGCGTTGAAACTAGTTTCAACCCTGAAATCTGGCGACTCCCAAGCGGAATGAAAAAGAAAGAATTCTCGACGGAAGTCGGGGGGAAGACTTTAACAGCTACATTTTCGGATTTGACCGAACAGGCCAATGGTTCGGTTATCGTTAAATACGGCAATACGGTAGTGCTCGCTACCGCTGTCATGTCGAAAAATAAGCGCGAGGGAATAGACTTCTTCCCGCTCACGGTTGATTACGAAGAAAGATTTTACGCAGCCGGAGCTATTTTAGGCGGTAGATTTTTTAAGAGAGAGTCCAAGCCTTCGGATGAAGCTGTGCTTTCGGGGCGTATCGTGGACAGAACAATCCGCCCGCTTTTTGAGCAACACATAAGAAACGAAGTTCAGGTTGTCATCACAGTTCTTTCGATAGAAAAAGACGACCCGGATATTTTGGCCATTAATGCCGCTTCTCTTGCCCTTGGCGTTTCCGACATTCCCTGGGGCGGGCCTGTTTCCGCCGTGCGGGTGGGAAAACACGTAGGCGGTAGCGAACTTGAAATTAATCCGGTTTACGATTTCCGCGGGCATGAAAATGTCACGCTAGAACTCGTGGCTTGCGGGAAAGACGGCAATATAAACATGATTGAATGCGGGGCAAGTGAAGTAGGCGAAGACGAAGTATCGGACGCACTACTAAAAGCATCGGAAGAGATAGAGAAAATAAACATTTTCCAGAAAAAAATAATTTCGGAAATCGGGCGGGAAAAGCAGGTAGTGCCCAAAGAAGAAATTTCCGCCCCCGCCAAAGAATATTTTGAAAAAGAAATCAGGCCGAAAGTAAAAAAAGGAATTTGGGGGGAGCCGGGCTGGGTCAAAATAGATACGGTGGAAAAAGCATGGCTCCTGGCTCTTCTAGAAAAATTTCCGGAAGAAAAAAGCTCTCTCGCCGACGCATACTTTGATGACGCGGTGAATGATGCCGTGCACGAATTAGCAACCAAAGAAAACAGGCGCGCGGACGGGCGGGGAATGGACGAGGTGCGTCCGATTTTCGCCCAAGTAGGCGGAATTTCGGAAACTCTTCACGGCACGGGAATTTTCTATCGCGGAGGCACTCATATTTTGTCCGCTCTCACTTTGGGGGGGCCTGAAGACACGCAACTTTTGGACGGCATAGAGGTGCGCTCGGAAAAACACTTTATGCATCACTACAATTTCCCGCCGTATTCTTCTGGTGAAGTGAAAAGGATGGCGACAGGCAGGCGTGAAATCGGCCACGGCATGCTCGCGGAGAAAGCGCTCCGTGCTGTGCTCCCACCCAAAGAATCATTTCCTTATACAATCCGGGTTGTATCTGAATCAATGGCTTCAAACGGCTCTACTTCAATGGCCTCCGTTTGCGCTTCATCCCTTGCTCTTATGGACGGGGGTGTGCCAATAACGAGGCCGGTAGCGGGAATTGCGATGGGGCTTATGTTGGAACCAACCCGCCAAGATTTTGTAAAGCAAAACCTAGGCGGGCAAGCAAAATACAAGATACTTACTGATATACAGGGGCCGGAGGATCATCATGGAGATATGGATTTCAAGGTGGCCGGCACGGAGAGGGGCATCGCCGCCATACAGCTCGATATAAAAGTAGGCGGAATTCCTATCCCTGTTTTGAAAGAAGCTTTGGCGGGCGCCAAAAAAGCGCGCGAACATATTCTTGGGGTTATGACGGGTACGCTCTCCGCCCCAAGACCAGAAATTTCTAAATACGCGCCGAAAATAATCAACCTCACAATCAAAGAAGACCAGATCGGACTCCTAATAGGTCCTGGTGGAAAAATGATCAAGCATATTACAGCTTCTTCCGGCGCGGAGCAGGTCAACGTGGACGATTTCGGTAAGGTAACGATTGTCGGCAAAAATGGCTCGGCGGAAATCGCGGCGGGAAAAATAAAAGAATTGACCCGCGAATATATGCCCGGAGAAATGTTTCAGGGCAAGGTCACGCGTATAATGGACTTCGGCGCTTTCGTAGAAATCGGGCCGAATGCCGAGGGGTTGGTGCACATTTCCCAAATCGCACCCTTCCGTGTAAACAAAGTGACCGATGTTTTGAAAGAAGGAGATGTTGTCCCCGTCATCATTAAAGAAATCGATGAAAGAAAACGCATCAATCTTTCCATTAAGGATGCGGACTCTGAATTTGCTTCAAAGAAAGGCATAAAGCCATCCAATCAAACCGCGCAGTAACTTCAAACTGCACAAAAAGAGCGCGTTCTTTTTTTCTCTTTGCTATAATTGCCGTATATGCCACCGCAAAGCGGAGCTTCGGCCCATTCCGACAATAAATCTCCCAGTATCCCTGTTATCACCGGAAATGAAAACATTCCGGATGTTGCCCTTGTACCAGAGCTGCCCGATACTCCTCCCGATAAAACAACTAGGTCTGACCAGCCCGAGGCAGTCGAGACAAGAGGAGGAGAAATATCGGAGAAAATAATGGAAGAAAAGATACCCGAAGGATTAACTCCTCTCGTAAGGACCCCGGGAGTCACCGTTCCAAAAATAGAGACTCCCGTACAGACAGTTCCCCCGAGCGCCCAAAGCCCGGCATCTCCTGTAATACCCAAAAAAACGGAGCCCGAAAACAAAACAAGAATAATCCGGACTTACCAGACTGATGTTGCCGAAAGTGTCAGAACAAACAAAACCTCGCTGGCGCGAATGGTCATAGCCGAACACGAAAGGGGACGGGAATTAGCCGAGATTGAATCTCCGCGTTCAAAGCGGAATATATTGTTTATTTCGCTATCCCTCGTTTTTCTACTGGTAGGAACAATCACGGCCGTAATATTCTTCAATAAATCGAGGCAACCCCAAACAACCATTGATACGGAGAGGGCGCCATCGATCATCTTCGCTGAAAACGAAAGGCCTCTTTCCGTCACCGGAATAAGTACCGAAACACTCGCGGCCATGATAGGGAAAGAAGTATCCGGCGCAAACAACAAGCTTGATACCATTGAAAATATCGCCTTCTCCGAAAACGAGAGCGGGATAGCTTTGCCTCTAACCACTCAGCGGCTGTTTTTCTTCCTGGATAATCGCATGCCCCCTTCTCTTATCCGATCCCTCGATAAAAAATTTATGTTCGGAATACACACCTTCAATGGTAACCGCCCTTTTCTCATTTTCCGAACTGAATTCTATGAAAACACTTTTGCCGGCATGCTCGGATGGGAGCAATATATGGCCCGCGACTTGTTCCCCGTCTTCGCCATAAAAAAAGATCCGACCAATCTTATCTTTAACAAACCATTTGAAGATAGGGTTATAAAAAACATGGACGCGCGCGTTTTGAGGGATGGGAACGGTGATATCATCCTTTTCTATGCGTTTAAGGACAAGAAAACTCTCATTATTACCAACAGCGAACACACGCTGGAAGAAGTCATCAAAAGACTGAATGCCTCGTCTCAAGTTACAAGGTAGGAGAACTTTATGTTAATATCTGAATATGGCCCCGTTAGAGGCCGCGGTCACGGTATAAAATATAATCAAAAAATAAAATATGGAGAATGACAGAACAATTTACAAATATATGTCAGGCAAGAGCGGGCCAACCGCGACCTGCCTCTAACGGGATGGGAAACGAAATTGAACAATTTAAGGTAAAACTAAGAGCGGAAAAAGAAAAGCTTGAAGGAGAGCTAACTCTTTTGGGAAGAAGAACCCCAAACAACCCAAATGACTGGGAAGCGGTACCTCCGGAAACGGAAGCTGGTGGAGAACCAGATCCTAATGTTACCGCCGATATGGTGGAGGGTTTCGAAGAAGCTACTGCCGTGGAAGGAGAGCTGGAACAGCGTCTTTCCGAAGTTACGGCCGCACTTGGGCGAATTGAGTCAGGAACATATGGAACATGTAAAGTATGCCAAAACCAAATCGAGACAGACAGACTCAATGCAAATCCAGCAGCGGCTACTTGCATAGGGCATAAAAATGAACCTCGCTAGAATCCGTCTAATCACGGATATTTATTTTCATTTTCGCGCTTACTCAAAAAGATTGCCGATTGCTGACAAAAATTATTGATTTATCAATTTAAACTTTTAACGGGATGTCCTTCTCAAAAGTTTACGCCGCTCAACCGACACTTTTAGGCGCGAACATTGTCTCGGTGGAAGTTGACGTCTCAAACGGCCTACACTCCTTCAATGTTGTCGGCCTGCCGGACAAAGCGGTGGAAGAAGCCCGCGACCGCGTTTCCGCGGCCATAAAAAATACCGGCTTTAAGCCTCCTAAGTCAAAAAATGAAAAAATAACCATTTCTCTCGCGCCGGCGGATTTGAAAAAAGAAGGGCCACTTTTTGATGTTTCCATCGCCTTGTCTTACTTGAAATCATCCGACGAAATAGATTTCAACGTAGAGGGAAAAATTTTTCTTGGGGAACTTTCTTTAGACGGGAGCCTCCGCGGAGTGCGCGGAGTTCTGCCCATAGCACGGGAAGCGAAAAAACGCGGATATTCGGAGATTTTCGTGCCAAAAGAAAACGCCGAAGAAGCGGTGCTTATCGATGGACTGATTGTCTACGGAGTCGAAACTCTCAGGGAAATAATCGATCATCTCCAAAGTGAAGGCTCAAATGCTGATAACGGCCAAATCAAAAATAAAAAAATAATCCCCGCCGTAAAAAATAAGAGAGAAAAACCAGCGACAACAAACACTCTTGATCTTCGCGACATACGCGGGCAGGAAAACGCCAAAAGGGGGCTAGAAATAGCCGCAGCCGGCGGGCATAACATAGCCTTTTACGGACCACCGGGCACAGGTAAAACCCTGCTCGCCCGCGCCTTGGCCGGAATCCTGCCGGAACTAGACCAGGAAGAGTCCTTAGAGGTTACGAGTATTCATTCCGTGGCTGGGCTTTTGAGGGAGAGCATCATCACCTCCGCGCCCTTCCGTTCTCCTCATCACACAGCCTCATATGTCTCGATAGTCGGAGGCGGTACCACACCAAAACCAGGAGAGGTAACTCTCGCCCACAGGGGAATTTTATTCATGGATGAATTTCCGGAATTTGACAAAAGGGTTTTGGAATCGCTCCGCCAGCCACTCGAAGACCGCGTGGTTCATGTCTCGCGCGCCAAGGGCACGGCGATGTTCCCGGCTAATTTCATTTTAGTTGCGGCCATGAATCCGTGCCCTTGCGGAAATTATGGAGTGAGAAACAAACGTTGTTCCTGTACGGCAGGCGACATTGCGAGATACAAGCGAAAACTTTCCGGGCCCATCATGGACCGCATAGATTTGTGGCTCGAAGTCGGAAACATTGATTATGAAAAACTTTCTGAAAAAGCAAGCGGGGAAGAAAGTTCCCTGGTAAGAGAAAGGGTCATTCGCGCGAGGGATATCCAGCGCGAAAGATTTCTCCAAAACAAAAACAAATCAAAAACAAACAGCGATATAGGTATCCGCTCGATTGAAAAACTGATTCCCCTTGCGGATCCAGTGCGTAAACTTTTGAACGAAAGTGCGCGAAAGCTCGACATTTCTCCCCGCGCCTATCACAAAACCATAAAGGTGGCGCGCACCATAGCCGATTTAGAAAAGAGCAATGAAGTAACCAGTCCTCACATCCTGGAAGCTTTGCGCTACCGCCCCAAAGAAATCATTTAAACAAAATAACCGCTTAAAGCGGTTATTTTGTTTGCTGTAAGTCGTCAGTTGTGAGTTGATTAAAACGGATTCCTCGCTCCGCGGACTTCAAAGTGGAGATGCGGACCGGTGGAACGTCCGGTGTTGCCGACGTATCCTACGAACTGCCCCTGAATCACGCGTGTTCCTTCCGAAACTAAAATGGAATTGAGATGGCCGTACAGAGTCTGGGTGTTATTACTATGTTGTATAACCACGTATTTGCCATAGCCACCGTGCCATCCAGTCGAGCGGGAGATTATTACTTCCCCATCCGCCGCGGCCATGACCGGAGTCCCTATCGGAGCTCCTATGTCCACTCCGTTATATCCGTGCAACCCCTGAGTTTTATGCCCCTCGGAAATGCGGAGTGGTCTAATATAAAATCCGGAGTAATTAGGCACACCTTGACTCCCAATAATTTTCGCCTTAGGAGCCGACGAGGTGACCGGAGACATTTCGCCATCCGGTATGATTATGACGTCGCCGATTTTTAGTTCCGTGTCTTCTGAAAGACCGTTGAATATAAGGACTTCGCCGACGTCAGCTTTGTATTTTTTGGCTATGCTTTTGACCGTATCTCCTTTCTTAACCGTATATTGAATGCCGGAAACGGGAAGGATAATGAGTTTTTGCCCCGGAGTAATCGTGCCCCCATTCAGATTGTTAGCCCATATGATAGTGTTCGCCGATACGTCGAACATTTTGGCAATCCCGCCGATAGTATCGCCAGAGCGGACTATGTAAATGCTTATTTGACCGTTACTTAAAAGCTCATCTCCTATATCAGCCTGTGTACCGACGGGCCCCGTGTCCGGAAGAAGAGCTGTTTCGCCGACTACAGTAATGTCCCCGCCACCACGCGCGTAATTCGGATCCGGGCTCACGGTAGACTGCAATATAGCCATATTTTGAGAATTGTGCTCCGCTCCTTTTTCAATCTTAACCTGCTTGGCAGATATGAAGCCCCCAATGAACGACAAGACTCCAGCCTCGGCAGAAAGTGGAGAAAAGACAAAAAGTGAGGAAAGAACCAGCAAAAAAACCGGTCTTCTCGCAAGAAGCCTATAAAACATAACCTTTTTAGCCTGGCAACCCCCCGAACAAGAAGGTTGGCCTGGGTCCTGTAACTTAAGAGATATAAGCCTATTTTTGAAACCGTCGTCTTTCCTATTTCTGCTTACAGTACGACCAAACGGCTGTAAATAAGGAAAAACAAACAATTTGGAACCAGAAAGGCCTAAAAACCATTAAAATGGCCCAACAAAGCCATTTTCTGTCGCTCCGTCCGTGTTTTCTGGTACCTAATATCATGGTATCAGTCACTAGGGGGAAGTCAACCAACGAGAAACTGGGGTGTGGATAAGAAAAAATTTGGTTTTTGGGCGAATAAAAGGGATAATGAAAAAAACAATCTGTAAAAAATGCCAAAATCTGAACAACTTCCGATTCAAGAACCAACATCCCCTGAAGATAAGCCAGGATCTTTAGAAGAAATTGGGCCAAAAACCAAGGAACAACAGAAAGCTCTTTCCAGGGCGGTGTCTGCCGCGTTAGAGGAAGCGGAGAGGGAAAACGCGGATATAAAAGCAGGCAGGACTTCCACCCCCGCGGACATATTGAGAGAAGTGGTCACTGAAACCAGAGCTGAAAATAAAAGAACAAGAAATACCCCGCTCAATACAGGGTCGTCCATTCAAATGGCTTTTAAAGAAGCGATTGACCCGGAAAAAGCACAGTTGGAAAAAAATGAAGGGATGTTGATTGGAGCTCCCGGTAACCCGAGAACACAGAAGGATGTACTGGATAACCTAACTCAAATGGGAAAAATATCCCGGGATGGAGAGGGGCGGGGCGAAAAAACAGAGGTATTGAGGCGGTGGCCATTTACCAAACCCTCCCCGCGAGAAAAAAAATCACCTGAAAGCACCCCACCCACGCCAAAACCTAAAACCGGTAAAACCGCGGAGAAAGCGTCGGCCATTCAAACAGGAAACGCGGAATCATTGGAGGGTGATCTTGTCGCGGAAAAACAAAGGTTGATAAAATTGGGTAAGGGTAGGCGTACTCCAAAGGATAATGAGCGTCTTCGAGAAATTGAGGATACTCTAAAACCCCCCGCGGGGGAAAAACCTAAAAAAGATAGGGCTACCACTACTGCGCCTACCAAACCCCACCTTTCGGGTACCGAAGCAAAGAAGTTTCTGGAGGATCAAAGATTAAAAAGAGAGGGCAGAATTAAGTCAACCCCAGAAAAAACAACGGCTGTTGTCCGCCCAACCGGAGATTGGGAGAAGAAAAGGCTCTCTACCGTCGGACGGATCATCAAAAAGCTGGAGAAAAAAAGGGAGAAAATGTCCCCGGAAGAAAAGCGCGACCTGGAAAGACTTGTTGGGGAGAAAGAAAAATTGCTTTCCGGATGGAAAAAAGAAGATTTTGAAATACTGGCTTACAAGAGAAGACTCGAAAAGCCTGCCAATCCGGTAAGTAAGGAACATTTAGAAAAAACGCTCAAAGAGCTGACGGACAGCAAATTTACCCCGGAGCAATTGGCGGAATTCGCTAGGAATAAAGTCGAGTTAGACGCAAAAACCGGAACAGCTTCTGCCACTGCTTCGTCTTCCCAAGAAAATAACGGCGACCAGAGAAAAGAGAACTCTTTGCGGATTAAACCTGCCCTAAGTGGGGACGACATAGAATTTCTAATAAAAAGGGGCTGGCAAGAAAAAGATTTTGATGCCCACAGAAAGGTTTTTGGATTGAAAAAAGGAGAAAGAGAAGCTATAGAAAACGCAATAGTTCACTATGAAAAGGAAATGGCCAACTACGAGGCCAGAGAAACGGAAGGAAAAATATTCCCTGGGGAAAAAGCGCAACTTGAGAACTTAAGAAAGGCAGTCGCGAGACTAAAAGGCGACCTGACTTTGCAAAACAAACGGGAAGGAAGCGGAAAATCGGCCAAAAACGAAAAAGAAGAAGTGGAAGCGGAGCCCGAGGGTAAAATCCTGACACCCGAAGAATGGGAAAAGAGTGAGCAAGTAGCCAGAGAAAACAGAGGGAAAAGAGGGTCCGATATCAAAGAAACGGAGATACTTGAAAGCACTTTACCCAAGCCAGACACCAAAGAAAATATTGTCCCCAAATCCACCCTATTCATGAAAGGGGAGAAGGGGGTAAAAGAGATATTTGAGCCCATAAGCCCGGCCGACAAAGAACGGCTGGCGAGAAAGAATCGAGAAACACGAGAGAAATCAACCGGGATAAAAGAATCGTCTGACGACTCTAACCTTGAAAAGCTCAAGGATCACATTGAGAAACTACCACCGTCGGAGAGTGCCCTGGCAAAGAAAGCCGTCGAGGCATTGCAAAAGGGGAAAGAAGAGGTGGAGAAAGAAGCGGAGGAAAAGGGGCTTCTAGGTCCAATTCGAGCTATAGGCAAATGGATGGGAGCGAAAGATCCGAAAACCCGCCTCGCCATAGGTCTCGCACTAACCGCGGCTGCATTAACCGCGGGGACTGCCTCAGCCGGCGTCGGCGCAGTTATCGGAGCCGGTGCTCTTGGCTGGAGGGCACTCGGAGGAACCGCATTATTCGTCGGGGTTGAAAAATCCTTGATAGACAGAACTAAGAAAAAGTATGAGAGGGAAGGGAAGAAGCTTAAAGCTTGGAGAAAAACTATGTTGACCGGAGAAGCTCTAGCTTTTTCCGTTCTTTTGGGGGGCGGACTTTTGGGCCAAGGAGCCCATAATGTCATGGAATTTTTCAATCCCAGTCCGGTGTTGGCAGAAACAGTAACGCAAGTGGCGAAAACTAGGGGGGTGGGAGCACCAGCCGAAACCGCGGCTGAAAACATTGCTGAAGAAATTGTCAGCGAACACACTGTTTCCAAAGGGGAAAATTTGTACAGCATCATAAAAGCTAACTTCCCGGAGATACGAGGCTTGTCCGGCGGACAGCAAACCAATGCCATAGAAAACATTCTGGCTGACATTAAAAACAATCCCGGATTATACGGCATTCAAAGCGAGGATGTAAATAAGCTCGCCGTGGGCGACAAGATAAACCTAAATAAAATACAAGAGGTGTTGTCGACAAAAACCATCGGCGGGGAAAATATAATCGAGCATGCCCAAAACTTAAGCGCGGAGACCCTTAAAAATATAGAAGCCTATGTTCCACCGGAAACTGTCGCGCAGGAGAGCACAGTCTCGGGAGTAGTAGACCCATACGAAGGACTGGCTAGGGAAACAATAAAAGATTCGGGGGGAGTCGTTGAAGTGGATATCACCGGAGAGAACGAGGGCCCGAATAATGAAGAAGGTAGTAGCGACCAAAGCCAGACAAACACGGGAGAGGCCCGCCAAAACGCCGCGGAAACAAATTTCCCGAACAAAGACAAGATTCTTGACTATATTGATGACCCCAAAAGAGCGTCTCTTGATAAGAACTTCGACCGACACGACATCATGGCTGTTGAAAACGCACGCGCCGTGTACCACGGCAAGCTAGACGAAGTTTTCGGCAAAAAAGGATTCCTCGGCTTCGGAGGAACGTCAGGGATTGATTCTCCGGAATGGAAGACTTTGGGGAATAAGCCAATTAATTCGCTTTTTTTGAAAGTTCCGGCTACCGAGGCAACCCAAAAACTCGGCAATCTCATTTCTTCTCTCGCTAAAGAGTCCGGAATAATACCGAATCCGCAGGAAACATCGGAAAATTTTATCAAAAAATCAGTCTTGGCTTTGGTAAAAGCCGGTAAAATGAGCGCAGTATAACAAAATGGATAAAAATAAATTAAAAAAATTAATAGAAGAAAATCTGGGTACGGCAAAATTTCCGGAAGAAGTGCGTGATGAAATCCTTTCGCTTTTAGCCGAAAATTGCTTAAAGCGCGCCTCTCTTTCCATCCTGGAGGCGTTGTCTCAAGCCGAGCGTAAGCAGTTCGAAGATCTAGCTTCCTCCGGCTCCTATGAAGAGGCGTTTTCTTTCGCCTCTTCTCACATAGAAAACTTCGAAAGTTTAGTGCAAAGTGAGATAAAAAAAGAGATCGACAAGTTCAAGGAGAGGAGCGGCCTTTCCTAACCCCTAATCATTATTCCAACAAGCTGATTTGGAGCGTGTTATAGTAACCCAATGTTAAAAAAGGGGGAGCTGAACGGGGCGCAGGAAAAAGCGGCCAAACATAAAAACGGTCCGCTTCTTATTATTGCCGGAGCGGGAGCAGGCAAGACCAAAACCATAAGCTACCGCATCTTAAATCTGATTAAAGGAGGAGTACCTCCATCGCAAATACTCGCGATTACTTTCACCAATAAAGCAGCCAGAGAAATGGGGGAGAGA
>CAYHZS010000007.1:0-20161 GCA_964361185.1 uncultured Candidatus Saccharibacteria bacterium | reverse complement strand
TCATGAGACCCAAAGGAAACCCCGCACGCGAGTGCGGGGAGGACGTCATTGTTTTGCGTGATATATTTAACCAAATGGAATCAAAAAATATTGTTATATTTGCAGACGGAAGTTCTCTAGGAAATCCAGGGAAGGGAGGGTGGGCCGCCGTATTAGTTTTTTTCAAAAACCAAAATGGCGGCCAAGGGCAGGTTGTGGAACTTGGCGGGGGGGAGAAACATACGACAAATAACCGCATGGAATTAACCGCTGTTATTCGTGCGTTGGAATTCGCCTATAGACTAAAGACTATAGACTACAGACTAATTATCCATACAGATTCAAGTTATGTAATCAACGGCATTACCAAATGGGTACATAGTTGGGAGAAGAAAGGGTGGGTTGGTATAAACAAAAAAGAAATTTTAAACAAGGACCTATGGGTGAAACTTTCCAAAGCAGTTAAGGGAAAAAATATTGAATGGAAGCATGTGCGCGGGCATGTGGGGATTGTGGGCAACGAGCGGGCGGACTTTCTGGCCACCATGAACGCCCGCGAGCAGAAATGGACAAAGGAAAAGTTTTTCAATGGTCCGCTTAAGCTCTATCCATTTAATATTTTAAACACTAAGGCTCATATTGGAAAATCATTGGCCAGAGAAAAAACAAAATCCAAGAAAAGCAGTTCTGCGGGCAAAAAAGCATACTCCTATTTGTCTTTGGTAAATGGTAAACTTATGCGCCACCTTACTTGGGCCGAATGCGAAAAAAGAGTGAAGGGAGTTTCCAATACAAAATTTAAAAAAGCTATATCGAAGGAAGACGAGGAATCAATAATAAAAAATTGGGGCATATAGCCCACATTACTTCTGCTTGCCCCGTAGTGAGTAATCTCTACTACTGGGGTTTAAGAAAGCTGTTTTCGGCCGAAGACGAAAAAGAAATAATCAAAAGTTGGGGGCTTTAATCTAATGTGGCACGTAGTCCTCTCTGTTTTCGGCGTGAGTGGGGCTTAATCTATACCACTATTCCATGGAATAGTGGTATAGATTAAAAGTGAAAAACTAAAAAAGAAAATCCCTCCCTGGCTTGCAGGGAGGGATCATTTTTTCTTTTTTTCTTCCTTAATCACGACGAACTGCGAACCCGCCGCGAACGGTTTGGCGGGAGTGAAGAACTTTGCTTTAACGTGGTTTAGGCCGATGGTCTCCACAATCCATTCATCTACATTTTTTACGTCTCGAAGATGCGTTCTCAAGTGGAATACTTTTCCCAGAGAGACATTTTGCCCCGCGACTTTTGCGAAATAGTGCATCGCCTCGGTAAAGCTTGCGGGGTAGAACCCTTTTTCCGAAAGCTCGAAAGTTATCTCATCCGCGCGCATGCCTTCTCTTTCAGAAACTGCCAAAGCCATTGTCTTTTCGTATGGCGACATATCACCGTCCGGCGGACAGAGAGAAAGGCGCTCTGTCAGTTTCCAAAGCATCTCTTCTTCCCCGAGGTTGTCTGGCTTTTTGCCGGATATCTCCCTGTCATTCCTTTTGCCTAGCATTATCCAAGAGGATTTCCCGAAAAATTGCTTGGGGCGCTTAATCGGGGGCATGCCCAAAACAAGCGCTTCGTCGAAATACCATCTTGGGGTAATTGTCACCCCTTCGATTTGGCTTGAAATGAGCATAAGGCCTCCTTTGTTTCTGCCCTGAATGCTATCATGATGTTTTGTTTTATAACAACAAGCGAGGATTGACGCACAAAATATTTTTTGTATGTCATACGAGAGACGTTGTTATATAGGTTTTGCGCTGTTAGCGCATAGGCCTATACAATAGGGGTATGGCTACAGCACTGGCGGGTTTTGTTTTTGGAATCGCCTTCGGTTCGGTTTTGGATTTTGGTTTTGCTCTCGCGGGGTTATGCGCGGTTCTTTCCGTCGCGGTTTTTCTCGCCCTAGGCAGGGACGCGCGATTTCTTCCAATCGCGATTTTTTTCTTGTTTTTTGGTTTGGGGTTGGCGCGGGTGGAGATTGAGCAATACCGCTACGTAAATGAACTTGGTTCTATCGAAAATTCCCGAGTGACGATTGAAAGTACTGTTTTGGAATATCCCGACACTCGCGCGGGGAATGTGCGCCTCGTGCTTTTACCGAATAAAATAAATTCTTTTTCTGGAGAATTTTCTTCGAACGAAAGGATTTTGGTTAAAGCTCCGCTTTATCCCAAATTACACTATGGCGACAAAATAATATTGAGCGGGACACTGAAGCCGATTAAAAATTTTTCTGATAGTGAACAGAAGGAAAGTGGCAGAGAGTTTGATTATGAAGAATACATGGCGAGGAAGGGTATATTCCGCGAAATTTCTTCGTCCGAAGTAAAAGTTATTTCTTCCGGAAACGGAAATATCCTATTTTCCTCGCTTTTTAAAATCCGCGAAAAATTTTCCGGCAGTTTGCGGGAAAATATAAGCGAACCTGAAGTATCGCTTTCGCTCGGCATGACGCTGGGCGAGAAGCACGGGCTTCCGGAAGATCTTACCGACACGTTCACGCGCGCCGGAATCGTGCACATGGTCGTGCTTTCCGGATACAACATCGCTCTAGTTTCCCAGTTTTTCATGAAAATATTTTCTTTTCTGCCTGTCGTGTATCGCGCGCTAGCAGGCGGATTATCTATCGTTCTTTTCATAATAATGACTGGCGGTGGAGCTTCCGCGGTGCGCGCCGGCGTTATGGCGCTCATTGCACTCTTGGGCACGGCAACGGGGCGAACCTATGATGCCGGTAGGGCACTTTTTCTCGCCGGCGTGCTTATGCTCATTGAGAACCCCAACATTTTGCTTTTTGACGCTTCGTTTCAGCTTTCTTTTTTGGCGACGCTCGGGCTCATTTATTTGACCCCGCCAATTTTCTTGAAACTTGGGAAATGGAGGCCAGTCGCGCTTAAAGAATTGATATCGCAGACAATTTCTACGCAAATTGCTGTGCTTCCGCTTCTAATATATTTAAGCGGTATGGTTTCGCTCGTTTCTCTTCCCGTAAATATTTTGGTTTTACCGGCTTCGCCCCTCCAGATGTTTGGTACTTTCCTTACGGGGCTACTCGGATTTTTGGGGCAGGCAATTGCGCTTCCCTTCGCCTTCATTACTTCACTTTTGCTTTCCCATACCATATGGGTTGCGGAATTATTTGCCGGCTTGCCATTCGCTACTATTTCAGTCGGCAAAGCCGGCCTGTTTATAATCATTTGCGTGTACGCGGTGGCACTATTTATTTTTTGGAAAAGAAAAAACGCCGCGTGAGCGGCGTCCAACGGGGGGCAAGGCGTCCTGTTTCTACCGTTTGGCTACCACAAGACAGCTTTTCCCGTCGTGGCAGAGCGGGTTTCCCTGTTCGATGAACAAATCCCGTGTCCCAAGCCTATCGCAATTGGCACCGGACAATATTGGGCAAGGAAAATCGTAGTAATGTATCGTTCCATCCTGACCGGCTGCTGTTTCTTTGAAAAGCATTTCACGCCAGTCCAAGGTTATTTCCGTCGCTTCCATTCCCATATTCCCTCCAGTTTGTTTGGTTTTTGCAAAGAGCCATCGCGGACAAAAAAATACCCCCTTTCGGGGTTTAGTTTATTCCTTCGTATTTTTCTGCCAGCTTCATTAAAAGTAATTTTACTCCGTTTAAGCCGACTGTAAAGAATTTCTGTGGATATCGTATACTTTAAAATAAATGTCTGAATCAGCCCGAAAGTACTATCCACTTTTTGTCTTAATTGTCCTTATTTTAGTTGATATTTTCGTTTGGCTTACGGTTTTTCGTGAGGAGCGTGGCAACGAACTTAAGGTTGCTTTTCTCGACGTCGGGCAAGGGGACGCTATTTTTATTGAGGCGCCGAATGGCAATCAACTGCTCGTGGACGGAGGAAGGGGAGCGCAGGTTTTGTCTTCTTTGGGCGCCGTGATGGCGCCATACGATCGCACAATTGACGCTATTTTGGCCACGCATCCCGATGCTGATCATATAGGAGGGCTACCCTCGGTGCTTGAAAGATATAAAGTTGATAATATTTTTGTTTCGGGCGCCAAGTCCGATACGGCAATTTACAAAGCGCTCGAGAAAAAAATCGGTGAAAGCGGCGCGCGGGAGGTTACCGCGCGCCGCGGAATGCGCGTGCATTTGTCGCGCGACGTGTATTTGGATATTTTGTTTCCCGATCTTGATGTTTCAAAATTCAAAGAAACCAACGAAGCTTCAATCGTCGGTAGATTGGTTTATAAAAACAAATCGTTTTTGCTCACGGGTGATTCTCCGATAAAAATAGAACAGTATTTAATTTCGTTGGATAATAAAAATTTGAAATCAAATGTTTTGAAACTCGGACACCACGGCTCGCGCACATCCACAGGTGAAACATATTTAGGTTTTGTTTCACCCGAATACTCAATTATTTCCGCGGGATGTAAAAATTCGTACGGCCATCCACACAAGGAAGTCTTAGTGCTTTTGGAAAAATTTAAAATACCCAAATTCTCCACCTGCGATTCGGGAACAATAATTTTTGAAACGGATGGGGAAGAGTTAAATTACAAAATACAAAGATAAACAATAAAATTAGTTCGGTATAATTACCCGCTATCGCGGGTAATTATACCGAGAGAGATAGAGGTAAGAGAAAAAAAGAAAAAACCCGCGAATGCGGGCTTCTCGAGTGGCCTATGATTACGCGATGGAGTGAGCGTTTTCCCCCAGTACCCGTTCATTGATGTGCTTGCCCCACCCGCTACAAACCACATAACGTACTTCCTTGGGCTTTTCCCCGAAACGAAACCATCGCGGTTCGGTGCCGTCAGATGTAGCAGTCGGTATTATGTGGAAAAGTAACGGAGCATCAGCACTCGGGTTCCCTGGCACTCCCTTCTGAAACAGGAACTCATTGGGGTGTGAGTCTTGTTCGAACCGGACAACCAATCCGATAAGTGACTCACCTGTGTTCAAGATCACCCTTATGAGTGCAAGTGCCAATGGCCACTCATCCTCTTTGTTGTTGATGTCGAGCATTTCCCGTAAATTATTTGCAACAGGATGTTCCATCTGATACCCCCCCCTCTATCCAGTATGTTTGTTTGGCGATTACAATCTGAAAGGAATACTACCCCCGCACACATTAAAGTCAAGAAATTGTATAAATTATGAAAAAACCGCCCAATTTGGCGGTCTTCCATCGTTAGTTGTTAGTCGTAAGTTGTTGGTTATCTTACTTTCATTGTGAGTTGCTTGTTTGCCTTGAGACAACGTGTGCAGATTTTTATTCTTCCACCCGAGGGGAGCTTGGCCCACTGCAAATTAGGGTACTTGCGTACCATTCCGGTCGGGGTGAACTTGGTGGCGCGGGTACGGTTGGAATAACCGCCGGCGACTTTTGTTCCTCTATTGCATGATGGGCATGATTTGGCCATGGATCTTGTAGCGAAAAACTTATAACTTTTTATTCAAACGTTACAGGTTACATATTCTACGTTTTACGGGGTTATGCTAACATGGAATAGTTAACTCTGCAAATTCGGGTGGCTACAAACTACTCACTACCAACTATAAACTAAACATGATTGGAATAGACACGCTTTTTTACATTATCATCTTGATATTCTCGGTTATTCTGCACGAAGTGGCTCACGGCTACGTGGCTGACATGCAGGGCGACCCGACCGCGCGTTTGGCGGGAAGGCTTACCTTGAATCCTGTTCCGCATATTGATTTATTCGGCTCTGTTCTTCTGCCCGCACTCCTTATATTCACCGGCTCAGGCGTGGTGGTGGGCTGGGCTAAGCCCGTGCCTTACAATCCGTATAACTTAAGGAATCAAAAATGGGGAACACTGGCTGTATCTTTAGCCGGAGTGGCAATGAATTTTCTGGTTGCCCTCATCTTCGGTCTTTTGATGCGTTTTATCCCCGGGCTTCCGCCATCGTTCCTTACAATTGCCGGAATGATTGTGACCCTCAACATTATTCTCGGAGTTTTCAACCTTCTGCCAATTCCGCCACTGGATGGCTCAAAAGTGCTCTTGGCTCTTTTCCCGAACTGGTTTTACCCCATACAGGAATTTGCCGAGCGCAATTTTCTTCTGGTTATTCTAGCTTTACTTATACTTCTGCCCATATTTTTGGGCCCAGTAGTCGGTTCGATTACAAAAGTCCTGTTTCGCCTTTTCACTGGTATTCCTCTGTAAATACCTAGCTGTTTGCCTTTTTGAGGTCAATATAGTACATTTCTCACATACGCGTAAGCGTTTTTTTGTTTAGAATATTAATAAAGTTCACCCTGTGAAATGGCCGTAGGCCTGATTCGTGGGGCGAATATTTCACAGGGTAAATGCCTACAACAAATCAATTGGCCAGAAGGGGCCGGAAGAAAATAATCAAACGTTCCAAAGCGGTGGCTTTGGCGCGTGGTTTTAACGCTATTAAAAATCGTCCACAGAGGTATGCCTCTCCTTTTAAGCGCGGTGTCTGTATAAAAGTAACGACCACTACCCCAAAAAAGCCGAACTCGGCTCTCCGCAAAATTGCCCGTGTCCGCCTTACGAATGGTATGGAAGTTACCGCTTACATCCCTGGTATTAAACACAATTTGCAGGAACACTCTGTTGTGATACTTCGCGGTGGCCGAGTGAAAGACTTGGCTGGCGTGCGCTACCATATTGTCCGCGGACGCTTGGACGCTTCGGGTGTGGAGAATCGCAAGCAGGGCAGGTCGCTTTATGGAGCCAAAAGGCCGAAGGTAGCAAAATAGCTTATAGCTTCTTTAGCTTATAGGTAAAAAAATAAAAGCCAAAAGGACATAACATACTAAAAACAATGCGACGCAAAGTTAAAAATCGAAATATCGCCAAACCAGACTTGTCTTATAATTCCGCCAAGGTCGGCAAGTTTATAAACTATATAATGGATAGCGGAAAGAAAAATACCGCCAGAAAGGTTGTTTATGACGCTTTTGAAATAATTAAAGAGAAAACCAAGAATCCGAACCCTCTGGAGATTTTTGATTTGGCTATTAAAAACACCGGACCCTTGATGGAAGTGCGTTCTCGCCGAATCGGAGGTGCCAACTATCAGGTGCCCCGTGAAGTGCGCCCCGAAAGGAAGATGGCGCTCTCTTTCCGCTGGATTATTGACGCGGCGCAGGCGAAGAAAGGGGCCCCCATGGCGAAAAAACTAGCGGATGAGCTGATTGCGGCTTCAAATAACGAGGGCACGGCTATCAAGAAGAAGGAAGACACACACAGAATGGCGGAGGCGAATAAGGCTTTTGCCCACTTCACTTGGTAATGGCTTTGCCCAAAGATAAAGATTCACGAAGTGAATCTTTATCTTAACAGCAAAACATTACCCGCCAAAGTTTTTGCAAAATATGTAACATACTGCGGCATTTCTGGAAGTGTTTTGGTAGTAAGCTATTTTTTAGTAAAATTAAAAAAGCAAAAATTTAGGCGGGTGATGATTTTTATAGTCGTTACACTCCCTAAAAATCAATCATGAACCGCGATTATCCATTAGAAAAAACACGAAATTTCGGCGTTATCGCCCACATTGACGCAGGGAAGACCACAACTTCCGAGCGCATTCTTTTCTACACGGGAGTGTCTCATAAAATCGGGGAAGTCCACGAAGGAGACACGGTCATGGACTGGATGGAGCAGGAGAGGGAGCGCGGGATTACAATTACGTCCGCCGCCACGACTTGTTTCTGGACGCCAACGTACGCCCATTCGACAAGCTCAGGGCAAGCTGGAGACAAGGAAAAAAAATACCGTTTCAATATTATTGATACACCAGGGCACATTGATTTTACAATTGAAGTGAAGCGCTCACTCCGCGTTTTGGACGGCGCAGTCGTTGTTTTTGACGGCGTGGCCGGTGTGGAACCGCAGTCTGAAACCAACTGGAGATACGCTGATGAATCACGTGTGCCACGTGTCTGTTTCGTGAATAAACTTGACCGCACCGGCGGAAGTTTTGAGCACTCATTCAAAACGATTCTCGACCGCTTGACCAAGAAAGCTGTCCGCCTGCAGATTCCAATCGGAGAAGAAGAAAAGCATGAAGGCGTAATAGACTTGCTTAAGATGAAGGCTTATCATTTTGAAGGAGAAAAAGGAGAAAAAGTTATTGAAGGAGAAATTCCTGAAAATCTGAAAGAAGCTGCGGAAAAATATAATCACGAGCTCGTGGAAAAAATCGTTGAGACTAATGACGAATCAATGCATGCCTACCTTGAGGGCAAGAAATTCAGCGTGGAAGAACTGAAACCTCTTCTCCGCTCGGCGACAATTGATCTTAAGATTTTTCCGGTGCTTTGCGGTTCCGCCTTGAAGAATAAGGGCGTTCAGCTCGTGCTTGATGCAGTCGTGGACTACCTGCCTTCTCCAGTTGATATTCCTCCGATGAAAGGAATACTGGAATCAACCGGGGAGACTATTGATGTTATTGCCACCGACGAAGCGCCTTTCGCAGCTCTTGCTTTCAAGCTTCAGGCTGATCCGTTTGTCGGACAGCTTACCTATTTTCGCGTCTATGCCGGCACTCTTGAAACCGGTTCTTATGTTTACAATACCCGCACAGGGAACAAGGAGCGCATCGGTCGAATTCTCCGAATGCATGCCAATGAGCGCGAAGAAGTGAAAAAAGTTTTTGCCGGAGAAATTGCCGCGGCTGTCGGACTTAAGGATACCATTACTTCGGACACTTTGTGCGACGAATCGCGCCAGCTGGTGCTTGAACGCATCATTATTCCGGAACCGGTCGTGTCTCTCCGCATTGAACCTAAAACCAAAGCCGACCAGGAAAAAATGGGCATGGCGCTTAATCGTCTGGCTCAGGAAGATCCTACATTCCGCATAACAAGCGACCAGGAAACAGCTGAAACAGTCATCTGGGGAATGGGAGAACTTCACTTGGAAATTATCGTTGACCGGATGAAGCGCGAATACGGAGTGGAAGCGAATGTCGGCAAACCACAGGTAGCTTACAAAGAAACGATTACTACGACTGCCGAAGCTGAAGGCAAGCACATAAAGCAGTCCGGCGGACGCGGACAATACGGGCATGTGCGCATTCGCATTAAGCCGATTGATAAAAATGTTGACGTGGAAGATTTGCCGAAGAATACCAGACGTTCGGCTGGAGGATTTGAATTCATCAACTCAATTAAAGGAGGTGTTGTTCCCCAGGAATACATTCCGGCCGTGGAAAAGGGCTTGAAGGAAGCGACCGACCGCGGAATCTTGGCGGGGTATAAAGTAGTGGACGTATCATGCGAACTATACGATGGTTCTTATCACGACGTGGACTCTTCGGAAATAGCATTCAAAATTGCGGCTTCTATGGCATTTCAGGAAGCGGCCGCCCGTGCCAAGCCAGTTATTCTTGAACCCATGATGAGCGTGGAGGTTGTGACCCCAGACAAATTCATGGGAGACGTAACAGGAAACCTTTCTTCAAAACGCGGGCAAATAGAAGGAATGGAAGAAAGGGGAATGAATAAAGCAATCAAAGCGGTTGTTCCGCTTTCCGAAATGTTTGGCTACATCACATCGCTTCGTTCAATGACCGAAGGCCGCGCCTCATTCACGATGGAATTTAAAGAATATGCGATAGTCCCCGCTAATGTTGCTCAAGGTATTATTGAAGCTAGAAAATAAATATCTCACTAAGGGTTGTTAAACCACTTCTCGCCCCGTAGTAAGCGTAATCGCTTTACTACTGGGGTGCCTAATAACGTGGCTCAAACAATCATAGAAGCCCGCAAATAGAAAAGTATTGCCGAACAATGTTTGCCCTGTAGTAAAAAATCCAAGGATTGTCCTTGGATTTTTTGAAAGGAAAAAACGGCCGAGCTTGTGGGCTCGGCCGTTTACCACAGTTGGCGTGCCTAATGCTGGTGCCCGTGGTGATGGGGGCGATTGAAGCCTGTTTCCCCGACGCAGGTTGTCCTGTGTTTTGGGTAATCTGCCTTGTGAATGGGGTTACCGTAGTAATCGCAACGCACCGTGTCCGCCTCGCAGTCGTGCGTGGGGCAAACATGGTTTGAATTGATTTTCTTCAATTCTTGCTCCCCATTCTGCATCGCGACCTCGTCTTTGTCAGGCAAGCACAGGAGCCTTCTGATCAATTGCCACATGACTGTCTCCTCCGTAACTTGGGTTAACTTCTGATAATATGCCACACTTTGATAAAATTATCAAGGACAGAGATTGAAAATGCAGACTGTATTTGACAATTAATACCCCTTTGTTAGTATTGCCTCTATACGCGTTTTGCGTTGTTTTTGTTTTTGCGCCATCAAGAGCGCCTTTTACCCCGTAGTAGAATTTGGCGTTGCGCCTAAAGGCGCGTTCGTTTTACGAACAACGCCAAATTTCACTACCGGGTTTTAGTAATTATTAAATAGTTGTGTTCGCGCCAATCATTCGGCTTTCGCGCCTGAATGAGTGACGCGAACCGCCAATAACATATGGCAGAAGAATTTAAAAGAGATAAGCCACACTTGAATGTAGGCACCATTGGTCACGTTGACCACGGCAAGACTACACTCACTGCCGCTATCACCCACGTCCTTTTCATGAAGGGCTGGATTAAGAAAGAGGAAGGGGTTAACGATATTGATAATGCTCCCGAAGAAAAAGCTCGCGGTATTACTATCGCCCTTCACCACTCGGAGTATGAGACCGACAAGAGGCACTACGCTCACGTCGATGCTCCGGGCCACGCAGACTATATAAAAAACATGATTACGGGTGCCGCCCAGATGGACGGAGCCATTTTAGTCGTGGCGGCAACAGACGGCGCCATGCCCCAAACACGTGAACACGTACTTTTGGCCCGCCAGGTTGGTGTGCCGAAAATGGTCGTGTTCTTAAACAAGTGCGATCAGGTTGACGACAAAGAAATGATTGATTTGGTTGAAGAAGAATTGCGCGAACTTTTGGACAAAAACGGTTTTGACGGCAAAAATGTTCCGATTATCCGCGGTTCGGGGCTGAAAGGTCTTGAAGCCAAGTCGCTTGATGATCCTTGGGCGGTTAAAATTATGGAACTGGTAGCCGCGCTTGATGAATATATTCCTATTCCGGTGCGCGAGACAGCCAAGCCGTTTCTTATGCCCATTGAAGATGTGTTCTCCATTGAAGGTCGTGGCACGGTCGTAACCGGCCGTATCGAACGCGGAATCGTGAAAGTAGGCGAGGATGTTGAAATAATCGGCCTTAAACCGACAACCAAGACAACCGTTACTGGCATTGAAATGTTCAACAAATCCCTCCAGGAAGGCATGGCGGGCGACAATGCCGGAGTGCTTCTCCGCGGAACAAAGAAAGAAGATGTAACCCGCGGTCAGGTTATCGCTAAGCCAGGTTCCGTTACTCCGCATAGTGAATTTACCTCCGAAGTCTACATTTTGAAGAAGGAAGAAGGAGGTCGCCACACTCCGTTTTTCACCGGCTACAAACCGCAGTTTTACATCCGCACAACTGATGTGACAGGGGAAGTGACCCTTAATCCGGGAGTGGAAATGGTTATGCCTGGAGACACGGTCACGTTTAACGTAAAACTCGTTGCCCCTGTAGCGCTTGAAGACCAGCAGCGTTTTGCCATCCGCGAAGGTGGTAAGACTGTAGGTGCGGGAGTAGTGACGAAGATTACGAAATAAATCGTAGAACTTAGAACGTAAAACTTGAAACACAAGGGGCCCTCAGACCCCCGCGTTAAAAAAGTTTTACGCTACATGTTTTACGTTTTACGAAATATGCCTGTTCAATCAAAAACTAAAAAAACTCCGGTAAAAGCGGTTGCTCCGAAAACTCCAAGGGTGCCGAAACCAGCCAAGGCGGTTAAATTGCCGAAAGTACCGAAGGTTAAAGCCGAAGAAACTATTTCAAAACTCCGTATACGCGTGCGGGCTTATGAAAATAAAATTCTCGATGCTTCGGTTAAGCAGATAATAGACACTGCTCTTAGGTACGATGCTAAAATTATCGGACCGATACCCCTTCCCACGGAGATCAAGAAGTACACCGTCAACCGATCGTCATTCATTTACAAAAACGCGCGTGAACAATTTGAAATGCGCATTCACAAAAGGGTTATTGATATCCTGAATCCGTCACCGAAGGTGATTGAAGCTCTTACGAACTTAAGTCTGCCGTCCGGAGTGGACATTGACGTGAAGATGGCATAAATAATCTACTACTCACGACTAACGACGAACGAGAAATACAAAAGTATTTATCGTAAGTTGTAGGTTGTTGGTCGTAAGTCCAGATATATGAAATTCATTCTAGGAACAAAACAGAACATGACGCACTTCTTTGATGAAAAGGGGAGGGCTTTTGCCGCGACTCTAGTTTCCGCTGGTCCCATGACACTGACACAGGTTAAAAGCAAGGAGAAAGATGGATACACCGCCCTCCAATACGCTTCCGGAACAAAGCGCGAAAAACTTCTGACCAAAGCGGAGAGGGGTCATTTCAAGGGGCTGGGGAATTTTCGTAACGTGAAAGAGTTTATCGTTCCGATTGGAGAGTTGGGTGAATCAAAAACAGGAGATACTGTTAATGTTTCCATTTTTGCCAAAGGAGACGTCATTGATGTTTCGGGAGTTTCCAAAGGGAAGGGGTTTCAGGGGGTTATCAAACGCCATGGTTTTCATGGAGGACCGAGAACTCACGGCCAAAAGCACTCCGAACGCGAGCCAGGTTCCATCGGTGGAGGATTGCGTAACCGTGTGCCCAAAGGCATGAAAATGGGAGGGCGTATGGGGTCCGACAGGGTTACAGTTAAAAACCTGAAGGTTCTTGACGTTGATACGGAGAATAACCTACTTTTGCTTAAGGGTGCGATTCCGGGAAAGAGAGGAACTCTGATTGAAATAAGGGAAAGTGTCAAAAACAAGTAAATCATATAACGTGTAGCATATAACATGTAACGCAAGTGAGTTCAATTCTTGAGTTACAAGTTACATGTTATAAGTTACAGAAACTTCTGTAGTTTAACGAACATACAACAAAATATGGAGACACCAGTATACAACCAAACAGGGAAAAAAATGGGCATGATAACTCTGCCGGAGAACGTTTTCGGTGTGCGTGCGAGCAATAGCCTTGTCCATCAGGTTGTAATCGGAATGCAATCCAATATGCGTGCGGGAACGGCGAATACTA
Source organism: uncultured Candidatus Saccharibacteria bacterium (assembly GCA_964361185.1). GTDB lineage: Bacteria > Patescibacteriota > Minisyncoccia > Phycocordibacterales > VMEP01 > JBAZYZ01. The sequence goes on along the minus strand of CAYHZS010000007.1, from coordinate 6,974 downwards.
AAGGAAGAGGGGAAGTGAGAGGCGGAGGTAAGAAACCTTGGAAGCAGAAAGGAACTGGTCGCGCCCGCCACGGTTCTATTCGTTCTCCCATCTGGAAAGGCGGAGGAGTTACTCACGGTCCGCTTAAAGACAAAGATTACGGCAAAAAAATTAACAGGAAAATGAAGACCAAAGCGCTGTACGCGGTACTTTCGCAGAAACTGAAAGACGGCAAACTTTTTTTTGTTGATTCAATCACTCTTTCGGAGCCGAAGACCAAAGAGGCGAAATCGGTTATTTTGGGACTTTCAAAAATTCCTGGAGCAAAAGAGGTGGCATCAAAGAAAAGAAACGCATTCTATCTGGCAATTTCGAAGAAAAATGAAAATGTACTGCGTGGATTCGGCAATTTTAGCAATGCGGTGGTTGATGACGTGCGCAATATGAATATAATAGACGTCTTGAACCATAGATACATATTCATCGCAAATCCGGAAGAAAGTACCAAGGTTTTAGAATCGAAGATTCACCCTGTTAAATCACGCAAAGCGAGTTTGGCTGAAGTCGAATTTAACAGGGTAAAGTAAAAACATGGCAAAAAACACCGAAACAATAAAAAAGAGTTTGGCACACGCGCTCAAGGGCCCCCGGATTACGGAGAAGGCGTCGCTTCTTTCAGCTTCCGACATTTATACCTTCGACGTGCCGAAGGATTTTAATAAACTTGAAATCGCAGATGCAATCGAGTCTATTTATAAAGTAAAGCCTGTGCGGGTGCGTATTATTGCCATACCTTCAAAGAAAGTTATGCATGGAGGGAAGCCAGGGATTAAAAAGGGAGGGAAGAAGGCAATGGTGTATTTGAAGAAGGGAGATAAGATAGAGTTTGTTTAGAAGATTAAGGAGTAAATGAATAAATATGAATGAACGACTGTAATCTTCTTAACCCGCCTAAATTTTTGTACTCAAAAACTTAGGCGGGTGGGATTTTCAAAAGTTCACTTCGTTCACTAAGAAAATCATCATGAAAACCTACCGACCCACAACTCCATCACGGCGCCACATGTCCACGCTTTCTTTCAGCAAAGTGCTTTCAACCGGAAAGCCTGAGAAATCTTTGACAAGAGGATTCAGGCGCGGGAGCGGACGCAATAATGCGGGGCGTATAACCACCAGGCATAAGGGAGGAGGACACAAGCGCGCCTACCGCGACATTGATTTTAAATATGACAAGTTTGATATTCCGGCCAGAGTTCTTTCCGTCGAATACGACCCGAACCGTTCTGGCTACATTGGTTTGGTTTCTTACCGTGATGGGGAAAAACGTTATACCTTGCTTCCCCAATCGGTAAAAGTGGGCGACACTTTTTCGGTGGGAGAAAATGTTTCTGTAACTCCGGGCAACCGCTTGCCCTTAAAAAATATTCCTGTCGGCACTTTTGTTTACAATGTTGAGCTCAAACCTAAAGGCGGAGCAAAGCTTGCCCGGTCAGCCGGAGTTTTTGCCGAAGTTGCTGGAAATGATAAAGGGTTTGTTCATCTAAAAATGCCGTCCACTGAGATGCGGAGGATTTCCGAAAACGCTTGGGCTTCAGTGGGTCAAGTTTCAAATGAAGAATATCACCTTATAAACATTGGCAAGGCTGGGCGTTCGCGCTGGATGGGCATAAGGCCTACGGTGCGCGGTTCCGCTATGAATCCGGTTGACCATCCTCACGGCGGAGGCGAAGGACGATCAGGGCGGGGGCTTAGGCGCGCCAAAACCAAATGGGGCAAACCTTCAGGTAAAGGCCAAAAAACTAGGACTCCGAAGAAGTATTCTAATGTATTTATTGTTTCCAGAAGAAAAGTGGGAAAGAAAAAAGAATAGCAACTCTCCGAGAAAAATGCCTGCATTTGCGGGCATTTTTTCTATTTGACATAGGTTCTCTATTTGGTTAATATAAGCCCCAACGGCTCTAAGGGAGCTATTTATTTTTCATGACACGATCGCTCAAAAAAGGGCCTTTAATAGAAGAGAGGCTTCAGAGAAAAATCACGGGTAAGCGCCCTGGGGAAACCGGTGTTATTAAGACATGGTCCCGCGTTTCGCAGATTTCTCCCGAGATGGTCGGCTTTACCTTTGGAGTTTACAACGGCAAAACGCACGTAGAAGTTCTTATTTCGGAAGATATGGTGGGTCATCGCCTAGGCGAATTTTCCCCGACTCGCAAATTCATAAAGCATGGCGGGAAAATGCAAAAAGAAATAGAGCAGAAAAAGAAAGAGTCAGAAATTGCCGCCGCTCAGGCCGCCAAAGCGCCCGAAGCCGTTGCTCCCGTGAAGAAGTAACAAACAACCGACGACTGACGACTTACAATAAAATGCAAACAACAAAAATACAAAAGATTATAAGAATTATCGTAGGTTGTTGGTTGTAAGTCGTAAGTTAATTTCATGAAATCGTACCTACCGAATTACCGACAGTCTCCTCGTAAGGTTCGCCTGGTGGCTGATTTGATTAAAGGTAAAACAGTTTCAATGGCCTTGTCCGAACTCGCTTTACTTCCCAAGCGTGCCAGTTTGCCCATCAAAAAGCTTATTCTTTCCGCAGTGGCAAATGCCAAAGAAAATAATAAAGTTGATGCTGAAAAACTAATGGTAAAAGATGTAAGGATAGATAAGGGTATAGTGCTAAAGCGCATGATGCCCCGCGCGCATGGCCGAGCTTTCGGAATCAAGAAGAGGACAAGCCATATCCATATAATTTTAGAGGAGGATAAAGAAAAAGCCAAAAGCCCAAAGTTAAAAGTCGGAAACGAAAAGAAGTCCACTGAAAAAATGGTTGCTGCCGCCAAAAAGACAAAAAAGGCAAAATAACATGACACATGTAGTCCACCCATATTCACACAGACTGGGAATTCTCCGCGACTGGAAGTCGCGCTGGTTCGGGCTTGGCGGAAAATACAAAGATATGCTCCGGGGGGACATACTACTTCGTGATTATCTTGAGAAGCGCCTACGCGGTTTTTACGTGGCTTGTATTGATATAGAAAGAAGCCACAAATTAATCCGCATAGTGGTGAAAACATCGCGCCCGGGGATGGTTATAGGGCGTTCGGGAGAAGGAGCGGTCAAGCTGAAGAACGACGTTCTACAATTTTTCAAGCGTGCCAAAATTGTGGTGCCGGAAGATTTTAAGATTGACATTGAAGAGGTTCATTCTCCGGAATCGAACGCGTCAATCGTGGCTCAAATGGTGGCTGAAGGACTTGAGAAGAGACTTACTTTCAGGCGCGTGATGAAGCAGACGATAGACAAAGTTATGGCTAATCGCGAAGTGAAAGGAGCCAAGATCGCTCTCTCTGGACGCTTGGGCGGAGCAGAAATGGCCCGTCACGAGAAATTGAAAAAAGGAGGAATCCCTCTTCAAACTCTGCGTGCTGATATCGATTTTGCTAGACAGGAAGCGCACTTGCCCTACGGTACTATCGGCGTCAAAGTTTGGATTTATAAGGGAGAAGTTTTTGCCGAGAGCAAAAAAACTAAATCTGAAGCAAGAAAATAATATACTAAGATGCTTTTCCCTAAAAAAGTAAAATTCAGAAAGTGGCACACTGGCCGGAAGAATCCGAAAAGAATAGCGGCTTCTGTCGAGACGCGTGGGACAGGACTTTCCTACGGTTCCTTTGGGCTTAAATCACAAAGTGCCGGACGTATTAGGTCTAATCAGATTGAGGCTGCCCGCAGGGCCATGTCGCGCCATTTGGGGAAAACCGGCAGGCTTTGGATACGTATTTTCCCGGACCGCCCTATAACCCAAAAAGCCGCGGAAGTACCTATGGGTAAGGGAAAGGGAGATCCGGTTGCGTTTTGCGCGGACATCAAATCGGGACGAATGATATTTGAAGTGGACGGCATTGCTCCTTTGGTTGCGCGCGAATCGCTCAGAAAGGCTGGTACGAAATTACCGGTTAAGACCAAGGTGGTTGCCCGCGCCGAATAATTCAAAAAAAATGACAAAGAAAACCGACAACATAAAAACCGCAAGTCTGGAAGATTTGCACAAGCTTCTTTCTGAAAAAAGAGAAGCAGGAAGAGTTTTTCGTTTTGGTGTGTCAGGTAGTAAAGTCAAAAATGTGAAGGAAGGGATGAAGCTCCGAAAAGAGGTAGCTCGGATATTAACCGAGCTTTCATCGCGCGCGAAAACATTTCGCACCAAAATAATATAATTTTATGGCTAAACATTTATCACAAGGGAAGAAGCTTATTGGAACGATTGTCTCCGACAAAATGGAAAAGACTGTCGTTGTCGAGGTGACCAGGTTCGAAAAGCACGGCAAATACCAGAAGTACATGAAGCTTTCCAAGCGCTACAAAGCCCATGATCCAAAGAATCTGATGAAGGGTAAGGTCGGGGAGAAGGTTACGATTGTAGAATGCAGGCCGATATCAAAAGATAAGCGTTTCGCCGTGATATACGAATAGAAATTAGAGGTTAGATGTTAGAAATTAGAAAAATCCAACATCCAACTCCTAATATCCAACATCCAAATTTATGGTACAAGCAGGGACAACAGTAAAGATAACCGACAATTCCGGAGCCAAAATCGGGAAGATTTTTAAGATTTTGGGAGGATCACAGAGACGCTACGCCCAGATTGGAGATACGGTTATTCTTTCGGTTAAAATTGCCGAGCCAAGAAAAGCAACCAAGAAAAAAGACGTCGTTAAGGGTGTTGTGGTACGCCAAAAGAAACCTTTCAAACGCTCGGATGGATCATATATTTCTTTTGACGACAATGCTGTTGTTTTGATAGAAAAAGACAAGCCGGAACCAAGAGCCGGAAGAGTTTTCGGTCCAATTCCTAGGGAACTCGGAGAAAGGGGATATCAGAAAATTATTTCTCTGGCTCAAGAAGTCGTATAGACAGCTTATGGCTGTTAGCTTTTAGTAAAAATCTGGAATACAAAATCATGAAAATTAAGAAAGGAGACAATGTAATAGTGATATCCGGTAAAGATCGCGGGAAAACCGGGAAAGTGGCAAAAGCTATTCCTTCTTTAGGTCGTGTGGTCGTTGAGGGGCTCAATAAAATTAAGAGGCATGAAAAGGCCAGGAAATCTGGCTCTAAAGGACAGACAGTAGAAGTTTCTATGCCTATGGATGTTTCCAACATTATGATTGTCGACCCGAAGACGGAAAAGCGTTCACGGGTTGGCAAGAAATTAGTGGGTGGCAAATATGTTCGCATTGCTAGAAAAAGCGGAAGCGAAATTTAGAAAATTAAGGAATGAAATGACTATAATTTTCTTAACCCGCCAAAATTTTTGTAATCAAAAACTTAAGCGGGTAGGATTTTAAAAAGCTCATCATCATTCGCTAATAAAATCACTATGCAATCTGTAAAAGAAAAACAAATAAAGGCTTTTGATAAAATGAAGAATGAATTCGGCTATAAAAACCAAATGGCCGGCGTTAAATTGGTCAAGGTTACCGTGTCTTCAGGCGTCGGTTCTCTTATAAAAAAGGACAAAAACAAAGGCGCTTTTGTGGCTGAAAGGCTGGGAAAGATTACCGGACAGAAGCCTGTTGCCCGCGCCGCCAAAAAGGCCATCGCCACTTTTAAAACCAGACAGGGCGAAACGCTAGGGTACATGGTAACTCTTCGCGGACAGAGGATGTATTCGTTTTTGGACAAGCTTTTGAACGTGGCGATACCGAGAACTAAAGACTTCAGGGGTATTTCTAGGGACGCGGTGGACGCAGTCGGGAATCTCACGATAGGACTCAAGGAGAATAACATTTTCCCCGAAACTTCGGACGAGGAACTGAAAGATGTGTTTGGGATGGCGGTCACGATAGTTACGACGGCCAAAAACAAGAAAGAAGCGACGTCATTTTTTGAACTTCTGGGCGTGCCCTTCAAGAAAGAGGAAACAAAAGGGAAGAAGTAGTCGGTTCCAATTATATTCAAACAAAAGCCCCCTTGCGGGGTTTTTGTTTAGGAATTTGACAGACCAGTTATTTATGGTAGCATTTGCGTAGCTTAAAAAGGAGACTGCCATGAATGCAGACGATGATGTACCGGAAGAGATACGTAAGGGACTAAGTGAGCTGCCTCCTCTGGTTGCGGTTTCCGCTCCGGATTTGAGCAAGTTCAACGTGGCTTCTCCGGAAGGAAAGAAACCTGTGCGTCTAGGTCGTAGTTACCTTGACCATCTGGCGGGTGTAGCGGACGAACTGACCTATATGCGAGCCGAGGCGGCAATTCGGGAGAAGTTCAACCTGCAGAAGTGAGTCCGTGAAGGGGTGTCCGGGGCCGTAGGCCCGTGACACCCCGTTTTGTTTGCTTGATTTTACGCCTTGGATTTTCCGCACGCTTGGTCAGTCGCTTCACTCGGGGTATAACTATATAATAAATGGAAGACAGATTCGCCTTAAAAAAGAAAGAACTCCAGTTTCTTGCCGGAGAATATAAAAAACATCCTGGATTATTTGTTCAGAAAACAAATGAAGAAGACCAGGCACTGCTTGAGACCCTAGGCATTCGCATTCCGTGGAAAGAAAACCTACCTAAGGGATATGTTAAATTTACCCCGTTTGATTTTATTGTTGAAGAAATAGGGGCGGATGGGACTGTTTACACTATTGAAAAGGAAAACACTGTTTCTCCATCTCAAAATTTGGAGAAGGCGCCGACTTATTACGCGACATTGGTAAAATGCGCAATCCAGACCGAAGAAGCTCTTAAGGACATAACTTTACAGCTCGGTTGTCCTCGCGACGCCATACAATGTTCTGGCATTAAGGATAAAGATGCCGTTACCTCCCAGCGCATTTCCCTCCGCGGAGTTGACCAGGAAAGATTAAAAAATATCTCGTCAAAATTTTTTTTTCTGAAGGACATTCAGCCCGGCAAAGGGGTTTTGAGTAAAGGGACTCTTAAAGGGAATCGCTTTACTATCTTTATACGTACCAGGGGGCATGTCGCAGATTCTTCCGGAGTGGATGG
>CAYHZS010000006.1:0-21552 GCA_964361185.1 uncultured Candidatus Saccharibacteria bacterium | reverse complement strand
ACTGGAAGTAAGTGGAGACGTGGTTGAGGTGAAATCAGTTGATGGCGACTCTCATTTAGGCGGTGAAGACATAGACCAGAAGATAATAAAGTGGATTGGAGACGAATTCAGAAAAGAATCAGGTATAGACGTGACCAAAGATAATTTGGCGCTTCAGCGCTTGAAGGAAGCGGCTGAAAAAGCGAAGCATGAGCTTTCCACCACGACTGAAACCGAAATCAATATACCTTTTATCACAAGCGATGCTTCGGGACCCAAGCATCTGCTTATTAAAATGAGCCGTGTATCCCTTGAAGAAATCTCGCGCGAATTCATAGACCGTTCTATGGAAATCGCTAGAAGGGCAATTGAAAACTCTCCTTTTAAAACAACCGATATAGACGAGATTGTCATGGTTGGCGGACAAACCCGCATGCCGGCTATCGTGGCGGCCGTAAAAAATTATTTCGGCAAAGAGCCGAACCGCTCAATAAACCCTGATGAAGTCGTGGCTTTGGGAGCAGCAGTCCAAGCGGGAGTGCTTCAGGGCGATGTCAAGGATGTTTTGCTTCTCGATGTAATCCCTCTTTCCCTTGGCATTGAGACTATGGGTAATGTCGCCACAAAACTCATAGAGAAAAACACCACCATACCAACCGCGCGTACCCAGGTATTTTCTACTGCTGCCGATAACCAAACGTCAGTGGAAATTCACATAGTGCAAGGCGAGCGCCCAATGGCGCCGGACAATAAATCTTTAGGGCGATTTATTTTAGACGGCATCCCGCCATCTCCGCGAGGAATGCCTCAAATTGAAGTAACTTTCGATGTTGACGCGAACGGCATACTGAGCGTAACTGCTAAGGATAAATCAAGCGGAAAGACGCAATCTATAAGAATCGAGGCTAGTTCCGGTCTTACGGATGCCGATATAAAGAAAATGCAGGATGATGCTGCAGTTCACGCAGAAGAAGACAAAAAGAAAAGAGAATTAGCCGAGTTAAAAAATGGGAGCGAGATGATAATATACACGGCAGAAAAGGCGCTTAAGGATGCGGAGGGCAAAATTGAAGACAATATCAAAAGCACGGTAACGGAGAAAGTTGAAGCTTTGAAAAAAGTTAAAGATGGCCAGGATATTGAAGCTATTAAAAAGGCCACGGAAGAGCTTTCCCAAACGATGCAAAAAATAGGCGAAGCGATGGCTAAAGCAAACCCCTCGACAAGCTCGGGGCAAGCAACCCCCGAGGGAGAAAAGAAGGAAGGGGAGAACATACCCAAAGACGCAGAATTCAAGGAAGGAGGGGATGAACCAACGAAGTAGTGAATCAACATGAATAGAATTATATGTGAAAATTGCGGGTCACAAATCACAAATAAACCCAACAGAACATTCTTGGCTGGTTTTCCAAAATATACTTGTTTGTCGTGCCACAAGCAGACTACGTACCCACTTTCTGGTGGTACGCGTTTTATGTTCTGGACTCTTTTTGTAGCCGCTTTATTTGGCTTTTTTGTTAATTTGCAGGAAGGATATATACTAATACCCGGTTTATTATTTTTTGTAACAATTTGGGCTTTATTGAAAGACTATAGCTTGAGAAAAAGAAAGGAAATTGTGATAGAATGTTTGCGTAATAGCTCCGAAATATTGCCTAAATAGGAAGTTAAATTCTAAAAACAGAATAATCTATGTCTAAAGACTATTATAAAACGCTAGGTGTGGAAAAAAGTGCTTCTAAAGAAGATATAAAAAGGGCGTTCTATAAACTTGCCCATAAATATCACCCCGATAAAAACGGAGGAGACGAAAAAAAGTTCAAGGAAGTAAATGAGGCCTATCAAGTGCTTTCCGATGACCAGAAACGGGCCCAATACGATTCTTATGGGCGTGTTTTTGACGGTGGAGGGCCACAGCAGGGGGGATTCGGAGCAGAAGGATTTGGCGGATTCAATCCAGCTGATTTTCAGGGAGGATTCGGCGGCTTTGACATGGGTAACTTGGGCGACATCTTTAACGAATTCTTTACGGGAGGTCATGGAGGTTCGCGAGAGAGACGCGGGCGTGATATTTCCATTGAAATAAATATCTCCTTTGCTGACTCCATTTTCGGAAGTGAGAGAAAAATTCTCATCACTAAAAATACAACTTGCAGTACCTGCCAAGGAAATGGAGCCAAGCCCGGAACCAAGCAAAAAAAGTGCGTGACCTGTAATGGTCAGGGTAAAATTCATGAAACCAAGAAATCATTCATGGGCGCTTTTACCAGCGTTCGCGAATGCGATACTTGCCACGGGCTGGGAACTGTCCCCGAGGAAAAGTGCTCGTCCTGTCATGGGCACGGTATTACAAAAAAACAAGAGGAGGTCTCCGTCAGGATTCCTGCCGGCATAGAGCACGGCGAAATGATAAGGCTTTCCGGTCAAGGAGAAGCGGTCTCAAACGGAGTTTCGGGCGACTTGTATGTGAAAGTAAGCGTTACCCAGGACCCGATTTTTAAGAGAGACGGCCATAATCTGGTAATGAACTTGCCGGTTAAGCTCTCTGAGGCTCTCTTAGGCACAGAGCGAGTCATTAAGACCCTTGATGGGGCAATTACCGTAAAAATACCCGAGGGTGTCTCTGTGGGCGAAATTTTGCGCGTGAAGGGCAAGGGAGTGGTCCTTTCGCCAAACAGAAGAGGAGACCTCCTGATAAAACTTGATATAAAGCTTCCGAATAAACTATCGCGTAAGTCGCGCAGTATAATCGAGGAGCTTAAAAACGAAGGGCTATAATTAAGCAGAAGTACTTTCTGCGGCATATGATCAGAACAACTTTCCCTTTTGTTCTCCAAAATTTTATCTGGCCTCCGACAAGGATAGCGCTTAAATTTTTTGCCGATTTTGAGATTAAAGGCTCGGAAAATATAGAAAATATGGAGGGACCGGTAATTTTTGCTGGCAATCACACGAGCGAGCTTGACCCGATACTTCTACCAGCGGCTTTGCCGTTTCTTTCGCAACTTAGCCCGATTTATTATGTGGCTAAAAAACGTGAATTCTACGAAAAAAGCGGACCTCTTTCATTCATATATGGAGGTGGATTCTTCAGGCTGTGGGGAGCGTATCCTGTGCGTGAGGGTCTGAAAAATTATGAGTTATCCCTCAATATGCACATATCCATACTTCACATGGGAAAATCACTCCTTATTTTCCCCGAAGGGGGACTGTCGCATGACGGCAAGCTGGGCAAGGCTCACGGCGGTATAGCCTTCCTTTCAAAAGAATCGGGCGCTCCAATTATTCCGGTCGCTGTTAAGGGGGTGCATGAAATGTCTACCAGAGATTTTTTTACGCGCAAGAAAAAAATAACGCTTACTTTCGGTAAGCCCATTTATCCTGAAGAACTTTTTTCCGGTAAAGGCGAGGATGACCAAATAGATTATAAATCCGCCGCGCAGAAAATAATGAATAAAATCGGCAGGATGTTGAAGAATTAAACTTTTCAAGCAATGAGTGTGATAGCGTAAATGTGTTATAATTTATCTTGAAAATGCTGGAAAATAAACCCGCAGAGCAACAAACTCCAAACAAACAAGAGTCTATTGATAATTTTGAGGAACAATTCAACAGGAAAGAGTTTTTTGATTTTTTGGGCGAAGAAATAGAAGTTGTCGATGTTTCTCCGGATAGTCTTAAAACAGAAGTTCCCGTAATTATTGCCCCAGGATGGGGAGAATCTCCGGAAACACTGAAAGAATCGATAAGAGAGTTGTTTAAATCTGGTCATAGGGTAATTTCTCTCACACACTTGAGGGTTGGTGGGGATATAAATGATAAAAATGATGGTCATACTGCCGAGCTTAGAAAAGCAGGCGCAATACAAACGGTCCTAAAAAATAAGGGTATAAAAGAGATAGATGCAGTGGCTCACTCAGAGGGAGCGATAAATATTGCCCTAGCTGCGCTATCTTCTACGAATTCTGAATCTGAACAAGTTGGTCTATTCCGTAATATTGTACTCGTAAGTCCAGGCGGACTTGTCGGTAAAAATTCATTTTTCAACCTCAAGCTACTTACACGTTTTGCTTCAGAAACTATCAAAAATGTCGCCCACGGTCTTACTCATAGGCCGGTACAGAAACAAGCACTTAAGTCTCTTAGGGATCTCATTGTTTACATAAACAAAAATCCATTTCGGGCAACAGACGAGGCCATATCTATTTCTGAATCGGATATAAGGGAGACACTTAAAACCCTACATGATAAAGGAGTTGGTATTTCAGTAATACACGGCGCTGATGACGCAGTTTTCCCGATGGATTCGATGCAAAAGCAATTAGGCAATTCCAAAATTATTGATGGTTTTTATTCTGTTAAGGGAGGGCACTACGAAATATCAAAACACCCCAAGGTCTACACGCATCTGATTGATTCAGCTCTTGGTGCTTTAGAGAAAAAACATTCAAATTCCTAGAGCTATTGGAGTTTTTGGTATATAATTTGGGAGAAATGCAAAATATTATAGTAGATTGTGATTCCAATATCGGCTACGAAACCAACAGCACTCTTAAGAGCGTTTTTAACCTGTTTTTTATTCCAATACTGAATTCTTTGCCTTCAGGTTTGCGGGAAATTGTAAAGAAAACTAATAAGCCAGCCAAGGATATTTTAGAAAACGTAACTACTCATGCCGCGATAGAAATCCTTTATCAGGAAGGACAGCCGCACAGAGTGAGAAACCTTCTTCAGAGATTTTTCCATTACATATGGTTTAGCACCAATAACCCAAAAGCCGTACGCAATAGATTACGTTTGGTTGAACGCGAGCTGATTAAAGCTATAAAAAACAGCATCGCAAACAGGGACGAAATTAGCATCTTAAGCGTGGCTTCCGGTTCAGCAAGGGCAATCATAGAATCAGTGGATAATCCCGAATTTTTAAATCATAAAATATCGGTTGCTTTCTTGGACAAAAGTTCGCATGCCCTCGAGTACAGTCGTAAGCTTATATCAACTAAACATTTCCCTAACAATTTTTCGTTCAGGTGGATTGAAGATTTAGCTAAAAAATTCCATGCTCATTATGAAGGAATGGCTCATCCGAATATCATAGAAACGGTCGGACTGATGGATTATTTTAACGACGATAAAGTACTAGAGTTCTTTTCCCACGTCTACACTCACCTGCGGAAAGGAGGAACGTTCATAACCGCCAACATCGCGGATAATCCGGAAAGGAAATTTGTGACCAATCTCGTCGGATGGGAAATGATATATAGGCAACCCGAAGAATTTTTAGAGATTGCTATGAAGGCTGGATTTAAAAAAGAAAATATCCAAATTCTGCTCGAACCGTTAAAGGTCCATTTTGTCATGATAGCCAAAAAATAAACATGTCTCCGGAATTATTCGCCACATCTGGATTAGTAAATTTTTTAGTAGCCGTCAGTCTTGGCGGCTTGGTTGCCTTTAAAAACTGGAAGGAGCCGGTCAATAGATTGTTTTTCTACATGATAGTGGCTTTTGCCGTATGGTCATTTTCATACTGGCGCTGGCTTTCCGCAGACAACAGCGATATAGCTTTATTCTGGGTTCACTTGCTGTCCATAGGATCGCTCTTTATCCCCGTATTCTTTTTTCATTGGGTTATCAGGATCACAAACAATCTAAGCCGCTACCGGGCAATGCTTTATGTATCGTATTTTGTAAGCATGGTAACCCTGTATTTCAGTTTTTCTCCGCTTTATATAATAGGCGTTTCAGAGAAATTATTTTTTCCGTACTGGCCGATTCCGGGAGTTCTATACACTATCTATCTTGTTCTTCTTTATACCCTCCTAATAGGGACGGCTTTCGTAATATTAATCCGCTCGTATCTAAACTCTTCATCTGTAGCGCAAAAAGGTCAGCTACTTTACATAATTTTAGGCGCAGTCTTCGGATTTGGCGGAGGGCTAACCAATTTTTTTCTTTGGTACAACATACCTTTTCCCCCATACGGAAATTTCTTGGTCGGAGCATTCCCGTTTTTTCTTGGATATTCTATAGTCAAGCATCATCTTTTCAATGCCAAAGGAATAGCGACCGAAATCTTAGTATTTTTTGTTTCGGTTGCTTTGCTTGCCCAGACGGCGTTGTCAAAAACACCTTTGGAGCTCCTCTTGAGAGGTTTATTCTTTATCGCAGTTGTCATCTTTGGGTATCTAATTATCCGTAGCGTTTATGGAGAAGTTGAGGCGCGGGAAAAAATCGAGAAACTGGCCAAGGATTTGGAGGTGGCGAATACGCGGTTGAAAGAGCTGGATCAACAGAAAACGGAATTTTTATCGTTCGCTTCGCATCAGTTGCGCGCTCCGCTAACTGCCATCAAGGGCTACGCCTCTATGATAAATGAAGGTTCATTTGGAGAAGTGAGTGAAAGGGTTAAAGATTCGGTAAGCAAGATATTCATATCCAGCCAGCACTTAATTAACCTTATAGAAGATTTCCTGAACATAACGCGAATAGAGCTCGGCAAAATGGAATATAAGATGGAGAAGGTGGATTTAGGCGTTATGGCCAAGGACATAATTGACGCGCTTATGCCGAATGCCAATGTAAAAAACCTTGAGCTTACTTATGATAGTGACAGAAATGGCCCTTACAATACCTCGGTAGATTATGAGAAAATCAGACAAGTACTTCTAAATCTCATAGACAATGCCATTAAGTACACGCCAAGCGGATTTGTCAGGGTAAACCTATCCAAAAATAAAGGCAAGATTTTGCTTGCAGTTTCCGATTCAGGCCTTGGGATATCGCCAGAACTCAAAGATCGCTTGTTTGAAAAATTCAGCCGGGGCAATGAAGTTTCTAAAGTTCATGTTAACGGCACCGGACTGGGTCTTTTTGTGGCTAAAGAAATGATGAAAGCTCACGGCGGAGACATAAGGGTTGAATCAGGAGGGGAAGGTAAAGGCTCAACATTCTTTGTCGAGTTTCAAGCGGTATCGTAGAGCATTGGTCACAAAGCCTAGAACCTAATTTTTCTCTGCTCGGACATTCAAACATTTTGCAAAATGTTTGAATGTCAATGAATGTTGTGTTTATACTTAGGCAATTATAGAATATTAAAAATAGCATAAATTAATAAATAATTTAGTAAGTGTTTTGATTTTTGTATTCAACTACAAACTATCAACTACTCACTACAAACTAATACTATGATGGGATTAATAGGATACAACGGGGGGTGGGGTTATGGAATGATGGGCGGGTATGGGTATGGCGGAATTCTGCCTGTCCTTCTTTGCTCCGTATGGCTAATTGTGGGAGTGCTCGTCGCGGTCTGGCTCTGGCAACATATCAATAAGAAATAAAGATTAACACTTGACATTTAATGCTGGTATCCTAAACTTAGGTTTAGGTTATTCGTCAACACATAAAATCCATGTTGTGGTCCCTTAAGAGTAATTTTTAAGGGATTGGGCCACAATCGTTCGAAAAAACAGGATGATTTCTGCGCAAGTGGAAATCCGGTTTCCTCCGTAACCATAGGATAATTGATATCTGGCGAAAGCCGTATGAGTCAATGAGTGGAACAAGGCACCTCCACGGGTGTTTTTTTTGTTCCAAAAATCTAGGGTGGCACCACGCGGAATCTATTCGAGAATCCCCGTCCCTTTGTATGTCTTTTTGACGTACAAGGAGACGGGGATTTTTCTGTTTGCAATAGAGAATCCGGCCACGCCTACCATGTGGTGGACGTTGAAGTTCTTTTAAAAAGGAATGAATCATGGAACTTAGCACATTCAAGAATCTGTTTAAGTACGACCCGAGAATGGTCGGTTACGTTGGCTTCGAAAGGGAAGATTTTATCTTGGGCGAATCTGGGAAGATCGTCCCAATGGCATATGAAATACTTTCTGGTATAGATAATCGAGGGATCTTCGAAGTTGGACAAACTGGTGAAATATGGACTTGTCCAAGTATCCCTTCACGCTGGCACCCAGTAAAGCCAGGAACGTTTGCCTACGAGCTATCTGCTTCTCAAATCGAAAGCCGTATTGGTCCATGTGCCCTTAAGGACCTAAGATGGAAATTGGAGGAGGTGGAAAGTCTTCTTATTCTTCTCTTAAAATACAAGCGATGCAAACCTCTTCGTGTTGAGGTTGGGCCAGCGAATATGCCCCTTGATGTGTACCCAGATCCGACAGGACGGTATCAAAAGATAACAAAGAATATGCCTAGGGAAATTCTCTTGGCAGCATGTCGCGTTATCGGCACTCATGTCCACATCGGTATGCCAGATCATGACACGGCACTTCGTGTCTATAATCATGTCATTCGATATCTCGCAGAACTATGCGAAGCGGGAAATGGTTCGTTCGGCGAGCGGCTTGCCATCTATAAACAGATGGCGCCGAACTACGAACCAAAGCCATACGCTAGCTGGGATGAATATTACCAAACAGCACTCGCGCAAGGGTTCGCAGAAGACCCGCGCAAGTGCTGGACACTCATTCGTATTTCGATGCATGGTACGATTGAGTTTCGGATGTTTGGTGCAACAGATTCCATTGAACGCATCGTTAAATGGGCCACTCGGTGCCATGAGCTCTGTCTGGAAGCCATGACTCAATCCTGAATACGTTGATGAGCGGAGAAGCCCTTACTTAGCTTCTCCGCGCATCTTTTTTGTATTAGATTATTATTATATAAATATTATGAATTATTATTTCGCTTACGGATCAAATATGAACAGGGAACAAATGAAAGAACGTTGTCCTTCCGCTATTCTTATTGGATCTGCATCTTTAAAAAACTATAAATTAGCTTTTTCTATCTATTCGCCAAAACGGAAATGTGGCTGCGCCGACATCATCCCTCAAAATAACAGCAGGGTCTATGGATTACTTTATAAACTAAATGACGAAAATATGACGCGTATGGACGACTTCGAGGGAGTCTCGTCACACCACTATCAGAGAATTACGGTTACTATTTTATGTGAAGGAAAGCTCGTGGATGCTTACACATACGAAGTAATAGATAAAAAAGAAGGGCTAATCCCGTCAGAGCATTATGTTTCGTTACTGCAAGAAGCCGCTAAAACTTTTAACTTTCCAATTGATTATCAGTTATTTCTATCCAAAATCTCCGCGCCTACCAAGGACTAAAATCTTTGAAAAAGGCTCCTGTTTTTGGTATTATTTTCTAATGAGTAAAAAAGTCGTCCTATCTGGAATACAGCCGAGCGGGGAGCTTCACATTGGCAATTACTTCGGCGCCATACGGCAATTCGTGGAACTTCAGGATAAATACCAGAGTTTCTTTTTTATTGCCAATTATCACGCTCTGACCAGCGTGCAGGATAAGAAAGTTCTCTCGGAAAATAGTCTGCAGGTAGCTATTGATTACCTCTCTCTGGGTTTAGACCCTAAAAAAACAACTATTTTTCTTCAGTCCGATATTCCGGAAGTGGCAGAATTGGCTTGGATTTTTAATACTGTAACCACCATGCCGTATCTTATGAGAGCGCATGCTTTCAAGGATGCCGAAGCAAGAAGCAAAGATGTAAATGTCGGCCTGTTCGATTATCCCGTGCTTATGGCGGCAGACATATTAATTCAAGACGCGAATTTAGTGCCGGTAGGCGCGGACCAAAAACAACACGTGGAGATAACGCGCGACATTGCCGAGAAATTCAACCGTATATTTGGCGATACTTTCAAACTGCCGGAACCACTCATATTGGAAAGCGTGGCGACAGTCATCGGCACAGACGGACGAAAAATGTCCAAAAGTTACGGCAATACCATCGGAATATTCGCAAGCGACGAAGAAATTCGCTCGGCGGTAATGTCCATTACCACGGATTCAAAAGGAGTGGACGAACCCAAGAATCCGGAAGAATGCAATGTCTTTTCCCTGCACAAACTTTTTAGCGAAAACATATTGCCAGAACTCAAAAAAAGATATTTGGATGGAGGAATCGGCTATAAAGAATCAAAGGATATTCTTGTGGCAAATATGGTTAAGCTCATAGCTCCGCTTCGCGAAAAACGCGCGGAAATTTCTGCAAATCCGGAAGACGTGCTCAAAATTCTTAAAGATGGCGGAGACATAGCCCGCGAACGTGCGCACGCAAAAATGATTGAGGTCAGGGAGAAAACGGGGCTTAAAATATGAATGTATGTCATTAAATTTGGAACAACTTGGAGGTAGGGGCCGAAATGCGATTCAAATAGCATTAGCTCAGGAATTATTTGGAAATACAGGAGTAAGCAACGACGAGATACTTCATAATTGGGTTAATCAAGGATACGCCAAAAAGTTTGATGAATATTTAAAAGAGCATCCAGAAATGGAGGACAAGCTATTCATTGACCAGAGTAATGACGCGTACAAAGAGCTTCGGGAGAAAATAATTTACCATTAAAATACAAATAATGAACCGGACGTACATCAAAGATTTGCGGGAATACACAGGGAAAGAAGTCTGCGTAAAAGGCTGGATAGATGTGCGCCGAGACCAGGGGAAAATGGTATTTTTTGATTTCCGCGACATGACTGGAAAAGTGCAGGGTGTCGTGCTTCCAAATTCCCCCGCCATGGAAACCGCCAAAGAAATCCGTGACGAATTTGTCGTAGCCGTGCGCGGTAAAATCAACGAACGCCCTGAAAAAAATAAACAGAAAGACAGGCAAAATGGCGACATTGAGCTTGAAATTATGGACATAGAAATTTTAAACAAATCGGAGCCTATGCCTTTTGATATACATTCCGATACTAGGCCGATAAACGAAGAGGTTCGCCTCAAATACCGCTATCTCGATTTGCGGAGCGACAGAATGCAAAAAAACATTCGCAACCGACACAAAGCAGTAAAATTTATCCGTGACTATCTGGACAAAGAAAACTTTGCCGAAATTGAAACGCCTATCCTCGGACGAGCGACTGCCGAAGGAGCGCGCGACTATGTCGTACCGTCCAGACTTTATCATGGAAAATTCTACGCCCTGCCTCAATCTCCCCAGCAATACAAACAACTTCTTATGGCTTCCGGAATGGAAAAATATTTTCAATTGGCCAAATGCATGAGAGACGAAGATTCACGTGGCGACCGCCAGCCGGAATTCACACAACTAGACCTTGAAATGTCTTTTGTCGAAAGGGAAGATGTTATTTCTTTAAATGAAAATCTCTTGATAGAGCTTGTAAAAAATGTTTATCCAGAAAAACAAATCCAAGAAACACCATTCCCGAGAATTACCTACAAGGAATCTATGGAAAAATACGGCACTGACCGACCGGATTTGCGAAAAGATAAAGACAATCCCGACTTGCTTGCTTTTTGTTGGGTAATTGATTTTCCTTTTTTCGAAAAGGCTACTAAGGACAATAATCCACAAGCGGAAGGGGAGTGGACATTTACTCATAACCCCTTTTCGGCAGCGCAACCGCAATTTTATGAAGATTTGCTTGCAAAAAGAAATATTCCGGAAATTCTGACCGATCAATATGATGTCATTTTGAACGGGTATGAACTCGGAGGGGGGTCAATAAGAAATCACAAGCCCGAGGCATTACTCGCGGTTTACGAAATAATGGGAGTAAACAAAGATGAGGTTGAAAAAAATCTTTCGCACATGTTACAGGCATTCCGTTCCGGCACGCCTCCACATGGTGGGATTGCCTGGGGTTTGGATCGCCTGATTATGCTTCTTCAAAACGAGCCGAATATAAGAGAAGTTATTGCTCTCCCAAAAAACGGCGAAGGAAGGGATTTAATGACCAACGCTCCCGCGGAAATTCCCAGTAAACAGCTAAATGAACTTGGAATTACGCTTAAAAAATAAAGCCCCTTCCAGAGGAGGGGTCTTTTTGAAGAGAGCTTTTCTTAGGTCATTCTTTGTATTATCTGCTAGGCCGACTGTTCGTGAATAGCTCTCGGACAAGAATTGAGAGCAGTAAGTTAACCCCTTTTCCCTCCTCCACGGAATAAAGCCCTATTCCCTTTGTGTACCTGGAAACGCAAACCATATCATTCAGGGCTGGACATGGGGCGCCCTTTTCACCGTGCTCCCAGTCTATCCGTCTGCAACAATTCAGGCTTCCGAGGCGCCTGCCACATGAATCTTCTGGTTTATTCATCACTTGTCTCCGAAAATATATCCCGGAAACAATTATATAGTCCAATATCAAAAAAACAAACATAGTCGGTAAATTTAAAAAGCCCCGCCGTAGCGGGGATTTCGAGAAGCCAGATTGGCTACAAGATTGGCTATGTGTCTAGCCCTGTAATGACTGGGAGACGCGGTCTTGGGAAGGCGACCCTCTCCGAACGCGGTCCGTCTTCAACCACTCGTCGAGAGCCGTTGTGGCCGCTAGAAGTTCCGCCGGGGTAGCATTTTTCTTTTGGGCGGAACAACAAACGAACTTTTCCTGCCCGGGGCACACACCGCGGGAGATGGTGCCTAAACACCGTGTATGTCCCGGCAACTGGTTACACAACCTTTCATTCATTTCCTTACCCTCCACAGGTTTAAGCAATAAATACCCAAGCTCAGGATGCGAGACAGCAAGAACACCCTGTCTACAATGCTATAGTATCTTTAAAGCAAGTCAAGTATAAACCCTTGAAAAACGGCTCAAAACAAGTATTATTAGACATGATGGAGTCGACATACCAAGTTAAAGTAGGCACATTTGAAGGACCGATGGAGCTTTTATTGTCGCTTATTGAAAAGCGGAAGCTCCTTATTAATGAAATCTCCCTGGCTTCCGTCACGGACGACTATCTTTCTTACTCTAAAAATCTGGGGGAACTACCTATTGCCCGCATAGCCAATTTCATCATCGTTGCCGCAACTCTTATTCTCATAAAATCACGATCCCTTCTTCCGGAATTCAATCTTACCGAGGAGGAAGAAGCAAATATTGGAGATTTAGAAAACCGCTTAAACCTGTACCGTGCAGTCCGCGACATAGGCGTAAAAATAAAAGAAATTCTCGAAGGGCCAATAATTTGGGAACGTCCGTACGCAAGAAACAGGCGACCTATTTTTTCTCCGGATAAATCTTTTAGCGTAGTAAACATACATTCTGCCGTTCAATCGGTTATCTTCAATTTACCCAAAAAAGAAAAATTGCCTGAAGTAACAGTCAGGAAGGTTATCAGTCTTGAAGAAATGATAGAAACCGTAACCGAACGGATACAAAACGAAATTAAGACTAGTTTCTCCAGACTTTCCGGGCATACAGGAAAATCAAATGATCCCGAGACTAAAATCCGCATCATTGTCGGATTCCTGGCAATGCTCGAACTGGTCAAGCAGGGGATTATTATGGTAGAACAGCAAAAGAATTTCCAAGATATAAATATAGAGGCTAACGCTATTAACAAGTAAAAAATCGCTACCAGGTAAGCAATAAATAACTAAAATGAGTAAAGATAACTTAGATTTAATATTGGAAGCACTACTTTTCGTCAAAACTGAACCTATCTCCAAAAAGAAGCTATCCGAGCTTTCAAAAACCGACATAAGCGGGGTTGAGCAAGCCCTCTCTTCTCTTAAGGAAAAACTCATTGGTCGCGGAGTCCGCTTAGTAGAAAATGGAGATGAGGTAATGCTTGGCACAGCGCCTGAAGCAAGCGAATTTATTGAATCCATATTTAAAGAGGAGATGAGTAGAGACTTAGGAAAAGCGGGACTTGAAACTATTTCCATAATTCTCTACAAAAACCCGGTTACCAAAAACGAGATCGATTTCATCCGCGGGGTAAATTCGCAATTTATCATCCGTAATCTACTTATTCGTGGGCTCATAGAGAGAATCCCGAACCCGAATGGCAGGGGAAATCTGTATCAGCCAACCTTTGAACTGCTAAGGTATATGGGGGTAGAAAAGATTGAAAACCTTCCTGACTATGAAAAAGTCAGGGTGTCTCTTACGAGCTTCAGAGCAAATACAAAGGAGGATAACGAGGATATCTCGACCGAACAAATAGGATGACTAAACGCGATTTAATCATTTTGGGAATATTTATCACCCTAATTGGTTTTCAGTATATAAACAGGCTAGCGATTGATTTTAGGGAAAATATTTCAAACAGCCAGTTTGGCGTGCGCAAAGAAAAAGTAGACTATTTCACCGGAATAGATCTGGAAGCTAAGTCAGCCATAGTATGGGACGCGAGAGACAACCGCGTACTATACGGGAAAAACGAGCGCGCCCAGCTCCCTCTCGCTTCGCTGGCCAAAATTATGACAGTATTTGTGGCGCTTGAGGCGGGAGAAACGATAGCAACGATGCCATCCGAGTATACAGGGGAGGAGTGGAGTCTTTCTACCATGGCAAAACTCACTCTCGTATCTTCGGCAAATGACGGAGCAAGCTCATTGGCCGCCGCCTGGGTCAGTTTTGAGCGGTTGCGGGGAAAGGATATCCCTTTTACCGAGGCAATGAACGAACGGGCGAAAACATTGGGATTGTCGCAGACGTATTTCCTGAATACTACCGGACTTGACATTTCTTCTGGCATAAACGGCGCTTACGGTTCAGCCGAGAATATGGCTAGGCTTTTTTATAAAGCCGTAACAGCCTATCCGGACGTTTTTGAGGCCACCGGCAAAGACAGGGTTACTCTAGTTTCCCTCGCGAACAAAAAGCGCATTGTGAGAAATACCAACGATGGTGTTGAAAAGATGGCTGGAATAGTGGCGTCGAAGACCGGATTTACCAAGCTGGCAGGAGGGAATCTGGTGATTTTAAGCGACTTAGGCATAAATCACCCGGTGGTAATAAGTGTCCTTGGTTCCTCGGAAAAAGGAAGATTTACTGACGCGGAAAAACTTTTATCCGTGGCCATAGAAGCCATTTCCGGCGAATAAGCTATAATGCCCTTAACATGCAGAGCCTGAATGCCATCGATATTGCCAGAATATTCATACCGTCCACGGTGGCTTTTTTCATCGGCATAGCAATGACGCCCTTTCTTTCCCATTACCTTTATAAACATCGGATGTGGAAGAAAAAAAGCGTGGAGTTCGCCTTAGATGGAAGTCCAGCAACTATATCAAACTCGCTTCATCGTGATGAAATAAAAAAAACTCCTCGCATGGGCGGGGTTATCATATGGGGAAGCACATTTGTCACTGTCTTGTTTTTTGCGGTTTTGGCAAAATTCACCGACGGTGGTTTAGCCGA
Organism: uncultured Candidatus Saccharibacteria bacterium; assembly: GCA_964361185.1. Lineage (GTDB taxonomy): Bacteria > Patescibacteriota > Minisyncoccia > Phycocordibacterales > VMEP01 > JBAZYZ01. The sequence goes on along the minus strand of CAYHZS010000006.1, from coordinate 6,396 downwards.
AAAACTGGATTTTTTAAGTCGCAACCAAACATGGCTTCCTCTTTTCACCATGATTGTGGCTTCTTTGGTCGGATTAATTGACGACTTTATGGTCGTCTCGAATAAAGGCAGTTACGTTGGAGGAGGTATACCTCTCAAAATACGCATTGGAGTTGTCCTTTTGATAGGATTTATCGGAGCATGGTGGTTTTATTCAAAACTCGGAGTAACCACTATACATATTCCTTTTTGGGGAAATCTCTTTTTAGGCTATCTGTTAATACCCCTTTTTATGATAGTAATGCTGGCGATATTTTCGGGCGGAGTCATCGATGGCATTGATGGCCTCTCAGGTGGAATAATGGCCACGATATTCACGGCTTACGGAGGCATTGCCCTTTTTCAAAATCAAATAGACTTGGCGGCTTTTTGCATAGTTGTTTCTGGTTCCATACTAGCTTTTTTGTGGTTTAACATTCCGCCGGCCAGATTTTACATGTCGGAAACAGGAATGCTCGGGCTGACCACGTCTCTCACGGTTGTCGCTTTTCTTACTCAATCGGTCGTAGTGCTCCCAATAATCGCTTTCCCTCTTTTTGTGGCGTCAGGTTCAGTCATTATCCAAATGCTTTCAAAAAAATTCCGCAAAGGGAAAAAGATTTTTCTGGTTGCTCCGATTCACCACCATTTTGAAGCTCTAGGCTGGCCGGCCTATAAAGTAACCATGCGCTTCTGGGTGATTTCTGTCGTGTGCGCCATTATCGGTATGGTTATAGCGTTAATAGGGTAGAGGGGAGAGTATGGATAAGCTTACATTTATCACCGGCAACGCAGGTAAGGCAAAATACTTAAGTGATTATTTTCATCTGCCAGTTGAACATATAAAACTTGATTTACATGAAATACAATCCTTAAATCTAAGGGAGGTTGTTGAGGATAAAGCTAGGCGAGCATACGAAATTGTAAAATCACCAGTTCTTGTTGAGGATGTTTCCTTAGTTTTCCGAGGATTGAAAAAATTGCCAGGTCCTTTAATCAAGTGGTTTCTTGATACATTGGGAAATGATGGCCTATGTAAATTACTTGATACGTTCGAAGATAGAAGTGCCTTTGCTGAGGTTGAATTTGCCATTTGTGATGGTTCGGAAGTACATATTTTCAGTGGCTCAATGGAAGGATCTATTGCCAGTAATCCAACGGGCAAAATGGGATTCGGTTGGGATCCTATATTCATACCTAGGGGGTATGATAAGACTTGGGCGGAAATGACAGACAGTGAAAAACACTCTACTTCAATGCGAAAGATAGCCTTAGAGAAAATGGCTAAATTTTTGGAAAAGTAATGGGAAAAAGTAAAGTAGACAGAATATTTATTTTCATAGCTGCAGTTCTCGTACTGGTCGGCATTTTTATCTTTACCTCGGCCTCTCTCGGTATTCTTGCAAAAAACGAGCAGGTATTTCTAAGCATGGTCGTAAACCAGCTTTTAATCGGGCTATCAGGAGGATTTTGCGCTTTTTTTCTTTTCTCGAAAATCCCTTATCGCTTTTGGAAAAAATACGCTCTTCTGATATTTATTTTTTCATTAACCGTAACATCCCTAGTTTTTGTTCCGGGAATCGGACTTGCCCATGGCGGAGCAACACGCTGGCTCGACTTTGGTTTTTTATCTTTTCAACCAAGCGAGCTCCTTAAATTTGCCCTGGTAATATATCTCGCGGCATGGTTTTCGTGGTTTAAAGATAAGGCAAATAGGAGTCTTTACTCAGTTATCCCATTATTTATACTCCTTGCTGTCGCGGCGGGAATAATGCTCAAACAGCCTGATACAGGAACTTTCATGGTAATGGTAGTAGCCACTCTCTCAATTTATTTTGTTTCTGGAGCCAAATGGAAACATTTATTCATATTTTGCCTAATTGGAATTGTCGGTCTTTCCGTTCTAGTCGCCACAAGGCCGTACCTGAAAGACAGATTGGTAACTTTCTTTGATCCCACACGCGATCCTCGCGGTTCTTCCTATCAAATACAGCAGTCTCTCCTCGCCATAGGTTCGGGAGAGCTATTCGGCAGGGGACTTGGACAAAGTGTGCAGAAATTCAGTTATCTGCCTGAACCAGTGGGGGACTCGGTCTTTGCCGTAATTGGAGAAGAGCTTGGTTTTGTAGGAGGAACAATAACAGTGCTTCTGTTCCTCATATTCGGCCTAAGGGGGCTCAAAATAGCCAATCGTTCTCCCGATTTTTTTAGTTCTTATCTTGTCGTCGGATTGACTGCCCTGATTGTTTCCCAATCATTTTTAAATATCGCTTCATTGATAGGCATATTTCCTCTGACAGGGGTTCCTCTGGCCTTCATCAGTCATGGCGGAACAGCTCTGCTTTTTGCCATGGCTGAAGTGGGTATAATAGTGAATATTTCAAGCTACGCCGGACGAACTTAATATGATAGAATAAGGCTATAATCGGGAATTTGATTTATTGTTTTACACGCTGATAATCAATCGCCATGAAAATAGTCTTTACTGGAGGAGTGACTGGGGGGCATTTTTACCCAATCGTTGCTGTTATCCAAAAATGCATAGAATTCATAGATAAGGAAAAAATAGTTGACGCTAAGATGTATTTTTTTGCGCCATCCCCTTATAACAAAAGGGTTTTGTTCGAAAATGGAGTAAGATATCAACATATAATGGCGGGAAAGATGAAAGTATCTCCTGTTATTAGGATTCCAATGGAGCTCCTTAAGATAGCTGTGGGTTTCGCGGAAGCGCTATTTAAACTCTGGGCTATTTACCCGGATGTCGTGTTCGGTAAGGGCGGGTACGGAAGTTTTCCCACACTCCTGGCTGCTAAATTTCTCCGTATCCCAGTGATTATTCATGAATCAGACTCAATTCCTGGTAAAACAAATCTCTGGGCCGGAAAGTTCGCAGACCGTGTCGCGGTATCATACCCCGAGGCGGCAGAATATTTCGACAAGAAGAAAACCGCCTATACTGGCCAACCCGTAAGAAAGGAGATACTGGTACCGACGACTCATGGAGCATTTGAATACCTTCACCTTGATCCTAATCTACCTGTCATATTGATTCTCGGAGGCTCTCAGGGCGCTAGAAGAATAAACGAAACAATTTTGGATGTACTTCCGGAACTTTTAAATCGGTATCAGATAATTCATCAGGTCGGAAAGGCAAATCTCCGTGAAATTGAAGGAACGTCTTCGGTTATCCTTGAAAACAATCCGAATAAAAATCGCTATAAAATTTTTGATTACTTGAACGACTTGGCTATGAGAATGTCCGCTGGAGCATCGACACTTGTGATTTCCAGAGGCGGTTCTACCATATTCGAAATTGCTGCTTGGGGTCTTCCCTCGATTATTATTCCCCTAAGCGAAGAGATAAGCCATGATCAAACCAAAAATGCTTTCAATTTCGCCCGCTCTGGTGGGACAGTAGTGATAGAAGAAAGAAATCTTTCTCCCCATCTGCTAATTTCCGAGATAGATAAGATTATGAAAGACGAGGGCACCAGAGAAAAGATGAAAAAAGCAACTTTTTCTTTCCACAAACCGGACGCAGCGGAAAAAATTGCCCAGGAAATCTTGTCCATCACTCTGGCCCATGAAGAATAATTTATGCCAGAAGATAAAAAAGTTGTCACCAGGATTGCTCCATCACCCACGGGTTTTTTGCATATGGGAACTGCCAGAGTCGCTTTATTCAACTTTTTATATGCGCGCCACAATAACGGGACGTTTCTCCTCCGAATTGAAGATACGGATAGGGAACGCAACAGTAAGGAGTACGAGGAAAATATACTCGAGGGATTACGTTGGCTAGGTCTTACTCATGACGGATTTTGTCGTCAGTCTGAAAGAATTGATTTACACAAAAAATACGCTCAAAAGCTAATAGACGATGGGAAAGCCTATTTTTCAAAAGAGGAAGTGGGGGAGGGTAAGCGCGAGGAAGTCATCCGACTCAAAAATCCCGGGGGGAAGATAACCTTTACCGATGAAATACGTGGTGAAATAAGTTTTGATACTAAGGAACTGGGCGATTTTGTTATCGCCAAAAGCATGGACGAACCCTTGTACCATCTGGCTGTAGTCGTTGACGATCATGAAATGGGAATTACCCATGTAATACGCGGGGAGGACCACATATCAAATACCCCGAGACAGATACTTATTGCGGAAGCCTTGGGGATAGAAAAACCTGTCTATGCGCATTTACCTCTCGTCCTTGCCCCGGATCGTTCCAAGCTTTCCAAGCGCCATGGCGCTACATCTTTAACTGAATACCGAGAAATGGGATATCTTTCGGAAGCTGTCGTGAACTTTCTGGCGCTTTTGGGATGGTCTCCTCAGAATAGGGAAGGTAATAATGAAGAAATATTATTACTGGATGATTTAATTAAAAAATTCGAACTCAGTAAGGTGGGGAAAAGTGGAACAATTTTTAACATAGAAAAACTGAACTGGCTAAACAGGGAGCATATTAAGCGTCTGGCAAAAGACAGACTTGATGACCATGTATTACGTGCAATACCAAGCAGAATAATGAACTTGCCTGAATGGAGTAAGGAGCGTTTGCAAAAAATTATTCCACTACTTGTTGATAGAATTGTCAATTTTTCAGATATAACAGAAATGGGCGACAATGGCGAACTGGACTTGTTCTTTAAGTCACCGGAATATGAAACTTCAAAGCTTATTTGGAAAAAGGATGCGAATGGTGAAATAATACGCGGTTTAATCGACGGACTTATTGAAACTATTGGAAATGTACCGGATAGCTCTTTTGTCACTGAAAAGATTAAAGCTGATGTTACAGTCTTCATAAATGGCCGAGATATCGGCTCTGTCCTTTGGCCCATGCGTTTTGCATTATCTGGAATGGAAAAATCTCCGGATCCCTTTTCCATCGCCGAAGCGATAGGAAAAAAAGATACCTTACTGAGGCTCAAAACCGCGAAAGAAAAGCTAGTCGGAACGTAAATCATGGATAATAAACAAAGAATGTTTGGCGTGCTATTGTTGTTGCTTCTTGGCACCACTGTCATCATTCCTTCATCCAGACTAAACGGGGTACAAGCTGAGTCCTCAGATCTAACTGCTCAAGGCCAGGCTAATACCCAAGAATTAAGCCAGTCGCAAAAAGATCTAGAGATACTGAAACAGCGGATAGCTGATAAAAACGCCGAAATGGTTAAGGTGCAGGAAGAAATTGATAAATATAAAAAACAAATAGAGCAAACCGGCGCTGAGGCAACTACTCTCAAAGGAGTAATCAAGCGTCTTGAGGCGACCAAAAGCAAACTCACAGCTGATATTAATCTTACGACCAAAAAAATACAGACCACAAATCTTAATATAGAAAGACTTAGTCTAGCTATAAACGACAAGAAAGTAAAAATTACTGACGGAATAAACACACTGGACAGTTCGTTGAAGAAAATTGAAGAACTTGACATGCGTTCTTCAATAGAAATCATTCTGGCAAATGAGAATCTCTATGATGTGTGGACTGACATTGATAACTTGCAAAGCTTCCAGGGTAGCCTAAATGAACAGCTCCAAATTTTAAAATCACTCAAAAGAGAGCTTGAAAGTAGTAAGCTCCAAACTGAGAAAGAAAGGAGAAATCTAACATCTCTTAAATCCCAACTGTCTGATCAGAAGAAAATCGTAGAACAAAATAAGACCGAGCAAAATAAAATACTGACGGACACAAAAAACAAAGAGTCGGAATACAAAAAAATGCTAGCCGAGCGCCTAGCCAAAAAAGTAGAGTTGGAAAACGAAATACTTGATTTTGAATCTCAACTAAGAGTAGCGGTTGATGCATCGCTATTACCGAAGGCAGGGAAGGGGGTGTTGGCTTATCCTCTAGATTCAGTGCGCATAACGCAACATTTCGGCAACACCTCTTTTTCCACTCAAAACCCGCAGGTATACAGCGGAATGGGACATAACGGCATAGATTTCGGAGTAGTCACCGGAACTTCGGTAAAATCTGCTGCTGACGGGGTCGTTGTTGACACAGGGAACACGGATTCTGCTTGTTACGGAGTCTCTTACGGTAAATGGGTGCTCATACGCCACGGGAACGGCCTGTCCACGCTGTACGCTCATCTGTCTCTCATTAAAGTGAAACCTGGAGAAGGGGTCGAGAGAGGTGGAGTAATTGGCTACAGCGGTAATACCGGCTACACTACCGGTCCGCACCTTCATTTTACTGTTTATGCGAGTCAGGCTGTTCATGTTTCAGGCCCAACCGAATATAAAAGTAAGGTTTGCAAGACCTACATGAAATTGCCACTTGCTCCGAGAAACGGTTATTTGAACCCATTGTCGTATCTGTAAAATAAACATATAATTAACGGATAGACATATAAGAAAACTAAACAA
>CAYHZS010000005.1:0-22519 GCA_964361185.1 uncultured Candidatus Saccharibacteria bacterium | reverse complement strand
GTAGATAGAAGTAAGTATGCCGTTGTAGCTCAGTTGGCCCGCCCGCAACGCCTAAGCGGCTAGCGCCGGCGGGCGGGTAGAGCAAGATTTATGTTTCATTACACCTATGTTTTGCGGAGTCTTAAAGATGGTAACTTGTATATCGGATGGACAGATGATTTAAAAAACAGACTAGCAAAACACAATGGAGGTGGAGTTATCGCAACAAGGTCGAGGATTCCTCTTGAGTTGGTATATTATGAAGCGTGTTGTGACAAAAGTCAGGCAATAAAGAGGGAGAAATATTTTAAAACAGGATTTGGTCGACGATTTTTGAAAGGACGTATCTAAATGCCGTTGTAGCTCAGTTGGTAGAGCACGTCATTGGTAATGACGAGGTCGACAGTTCAATCCTGTCCAACGGCTCCCGTTGTAGTCAGTAAACAGCTTTACTGGCGAGCAGGATTGAAGGCCGGAGGCAGACGTGCCGAGGCGGGGTCGCGGAAATTTTCGGCAGAAAATTATCTGTGGCCTGTCCTGTCCAACGGCTCAAGAATGGAATTGGATTCCATTTTGCCGCCTTAGCTCAGCTGGTAGAGCAGTACTTTCGTAAAGTAAAGGTCCCCAGTTCGATTCTGGGAGGCGGCTCCAGACAGTTCTTTTTTAATCGAGAGGAGGTAAGTGGGTATGGATATTTTCAGCACGATGGAGCGCAGTCTTCAGGTGGGTACGCCAAAGGCACCGACCGTGGGAGGAACGGATACTCCACGCGGATGTCCCGAGAGTTTTCTCAGGCCGATGAAAATTGCGCTTTGCGCGGGAACGCCCAAGGCGCGACCCGAAGAAAAGGCCGGAGTGGTACACGGACTTCCCTCGTGGTGGGGAATACGTTGACCGCCATGTTCAAAAGGCCACTCCAAACGGGGTGGCTGTTTTTTTATCTGTTGGTATAGTTATCATTAATGAAAGACAAAGAAAAAATTGAAGAACGATTGCGACAGCTTGAGGAAGTGATGGCACGTTCCGATTTCTGGAATGACAAGGATTTAGCGCAGGAAACAATAAAAGAATTCGGAGAGCTAAAAGAGAAATTGGCGGGAGTAGGCAAATACGATAAAGGTAATGCAATAATGACCATATTTTCCGGAGCGGGCGGAGACGATGCCGAGGATTTTTCAAATATGCTTTTTCAAATGTACGTGAAATATTTCGCCCGCGCCGGATACGAATACCGCCTAATTCATGAAAACAAGAATGACCATGGTGGGTACAGAAACATTACGATTGAAATTTTGGGCAAGAATGCTTATGGGACGCTCAAAAATGAATCGGGAGTTCATAGACTGGTGCGCATCTCTCCGTTTAATGCCAAAAAACTCCGTCACACTTCTTTTTCCATGGTGGAGGTGATACCGGATTTCGAAAAAATTGATGAAATAGATTTGCCCGAGCAGGATATCCGCATTGAATTCAGCAAATCTTCCGGGCCGGGCGGGCAAAATGTCAACAAGCGCGAGACGGCCGTGCGCGTGGTGCATTTGCCGACCAATATGTCCGTGCATGTGGAAAGCGAGCGGAGTCAGGAGCGCAATCGTGAGAAAGCTCTCCAGATCTTAAAAGGCAAACTGCTCAAACGCCTTGACGATGAGAGAAAAGTTGCCGAATCGGGGATGTATATTTCAAAAACCACTGATGTGGAATGGGGCAATCAAATACGCTCATACGTCACTCACCCGTATAAGATGGTCAAAGACCACAGAACTGGGGCGGAAACATCGGATGTTGACGCAGTTCTCGAAAGGGGGGACCTCGACCGGTTCATTGAAGCTGAGCGGAATTTGTAGGAAAAATAAGGAATGAAATGAATATATTTTTTCTAACCCGCCAAAGTTTTCGCAGTTTTATGCATGACCCGCAACACCTTTACCCGCCAAAGTTTTCGCAGCTCTTATAATGACCCCGCACCAAATTTAAGACCCTACTAGCTTAGTGGTGATTCTGGTATAATATGCTCGTAACGCATCTTTAGTTAATGCTAATTGTGGTGAAATTGGTGCGGGGTTCAATATTTTCTAAACCTCGCTTCGCTCGCCAAGAAAATAATGATTTACTTCGACAAAGTCACAAAAATTTACGGAGACAACTCAAAAGCTTTGGACGAGGTAAGCCTTATGGTTTCCCCCGGCGAGTTTGTTTCTGTCGTTGGCCACTCCGGCGCTGGCAAGACAACATTGCTTAAAATGATACTGGCTGAGGAATATCCGACATCCGGCAGCATTTTTTTTGAGTCTGCCGATCTCCGGAGCCTGAAGAATTCGGAAATCACCAAATTCCGCAGGCGCATCGGAGCTGTTTTCCAGGATTTTAAGCTCCTGCCCAACAAAACTGCCTACGAAAACATAGCTTTTGCCATGGAAGCGGCTGGAAAAGCTGACGATGAAATATCGGCGGATGTTCCTCATGTGCTTGAACTCGTTGATTTAGGTCCTAAGATGATGAATTTTCCGCACCAGCTCTCAGGCGGTGAGCGCCAAAGGGTGGCAATAGCCCGGGCCATCATTAACCAGCCGGACGTTATAATAGCTGATGAGCCGACTGGGAATCTAGACCCTATTAATACATATGAGATTGTCCAGATTCTGAAGAAAATCAATGATATGGGGACGACTGTTATTTTGACCACTCACAATAAAGGAGTGATTGATTCTTTGGGGAAAAGGGTCGTCACAATGGAACAAGGCAAAATTACCCGCGATGACAAGAAAGGCAAATACGCCATTTAACTTGGTATAATAAACCTATGATCTGGATTGACTTTAAGAGAATAATGCGCGCCGGATTTATAAATTTTTCGCGAGCAAGCGTGGTTTCACTTTCTTCCGTTTTTATTTTCACAATAACGCTTTTTGTCATAGGTTCTCTTATTCTTTTGAACGCGGTACTAAATTACTCCTTGGAGCAGATAAAGAACAAAGTAGACGTAAATGTCTATTTTACCGTGAATGCTCCGGAGGAAACCATGCTTTCACTGCAGTCAGCTCTGGAGAAATTGCCGGAAGTTAATAGAGTCGAGTATGTTTCAAGCGATACGGCACTGGAGGATTTTAAGGAAAGACACGCGAATGATTCACTTATTATCCAGGCGCTCGATGAACTCGGTTCAAACCCGCTAGGCGCTTCTCTTAACATAAGAGCCAAAGACCCGTCCCAGTACGAGAGCATTGCTAAATTTTTAGAAGGTGAAAGCAATATAGTGAAATCAAACTCAAGCTATATAAGCAAAATAAATTATCACCAAAATAAAACTGTAATTGACCGCCTGAACAAGATAATTGCCGGCGTGAGAAAAATCGGCCTAGCCGTTACCCTGGTGCTTGTTATCATTTCGATTTTGATTACATTTAATACTATACGTCTGGCAATATATATTTCGCGGGAAGAAATAGGAATTATGCGACTTGTCGGTGCGGGCAATCACTATATCCGCGGGCCATTCCTCATCGAGGGAATTCTCTATGGGGTCATCTCGGCTGTCATCACTATGTTCATATTCTGGCCGGTAACCGTCTGGCTAGGGCAAACCACAACCCAGTTTTTCGAAGGAATAAATCTTTTTGAATACTATACTTCCTATTTCATGCAAATTTTTGGCGTACTCCTCGTTTCAGGCATATTTTTAGGTGCATTTTCAAGTTTTCTCTCTGTCAGAAAGTACTTGAAGTAAGCCTTATTTGGGGAACTTCAGAGTTCCAGCTGGTTGTGCTAGAATAGGTTAAATTTGATTATAATCACCCCGCTTAAAAGGCGGGGTGATTAACGGAAGAAATGGACAAACAAAGCGAGCGCAAATACATTTTTGTGGTGGGAGGGGTTATTTCCGGAGTAGGGAAAGGCATTGCCGCCTCATCAATAGGAAAGATTTTACAATCGCGGGGCTTTCGGGTCACCGCGATTAAAATTGATCCTTATGTGAATGTGGACGCGGGGACCATGAATCCGACCGAGCACGGAGAGGTGTTCGTCTTAGACGACGGCGATGAGTGCGATCAGGACATGGGCAATTACGAACGATTTTTGGATACTACTCTTTCGCGCATAAATTATATGACCTCAGGTCGGGTTTACGAGACGGTCATCAGGAAAGAACGTAATCTGGAATACGGCGGAAAATGCGTTGAAGTTATTCCACACATCCCTCTTGAAGTTATTTCGCGCATCGAGAAAGCAAGCGAACGCGCTAAATCTGATTTTACCGTCATTGAAATAGGAGGAACGGTCGGAGAATATCAGAATGTTCTCTTTCTTGAGGCGGCGCGGATGATGAAAACCAAATACCCCAAAGACGTGCTTTTCGTTATGGTGTCGTATTTGCCGATTCCGTCCACAATCGGAGAGATGAAAACCAAGCCGACCCAGCATGCCGTCCGCAATTTAAACTCCGCGGGCATTCAGCCCGATATTATTATCGCGAGAAGCAACGCTCCGCTCGATAAGAAACGCAAAGAAAAACTCGCTCTCTTTTGTAGCCTTCTTCCGGGACATATTATTTCCGCTCCTGACGTAGAATCTATTTATGATGTGCCGATAAACTTTGAACGCGACAAAATGGGCGATATTATTTTGGAAACATTGGGAATGAAGCGGAAAAATGGCGATGATTTGCGGGAATGGAAAAGACTTTTCTCTTCCGTTAATAAATTCAAGGGTGAAGTGAATATAGCGGTTGTCGGCAAATATTTTGACACGGGAGATTTCGTCCTTTCGGACGCGTACATTTCAGTTATTGAGGCTGTCAAATATTCCGCTTATCATCTCAAAAAACAACCTGTATTGTCATGGCTTAACTCGAAGGATTTTGAAGCTAATCCCGGGAAGATGAAATCTCTCGCCAAATATGATGGCATTATCGTGCCGGGAGGGTTTGGCGAAAGCGGTATAGAGGGCAAGCTCAAGGTCATAAAGTACGCTCGCGAGAACAAAATTCCGTATTTCGGGCTGTGCTACGGAATGCAACTCGCGGTGGTTGAATACGCCAGAAATGTTTTGGGGTTGAAAGATGCCAACACCGCGGAGATAAATCCCGATTCGGAAAATTTGGTCATAGACATAATGCCGGAACAGAAAGAGAAATTGAAAAAGAAAGATTATGGCGGGTCTATGCGTCTCGGAGCCTATCCGGCAAGGCTTAAGGAGGGGAGCATTGCGAATAAAGCTTATGGTAAGAAGGAAATATCCGAGCGTCACCGCCACCGATATGAAGTGAATCCAGAATACATAGAAAAAATAGAGAAAGCCGGACTTATTTTTTCTGGCCGTTCGCCAAACGGTAAACTCATGGAAATCGCAGAATTGCCGAAAAGAAAACACCCGTTTTTCTTGGGTACGCAATTCCATCCCGAATTTTTGGCGCGCCCTTTTCGCCCACACCCACTTTTTACCGAATTTTTGAGAGTGGCGATAAGGCGGCATAAAAAGTAAACAATGCCGTCTCTTAATTTTGTTCAGTTGAATATTGAACGGGCGAAGCATTTTGACAAGATTATTCCGTTCCTTAAAGACCATAAGCCGGACACGTTTTGTTTCCAGGAATTGAGGGAGCCAGATATCCCGCTTTTTGAAAAAGAACTCGGCGTTTCGTGTTTTTTCGCTCCGATGACCATACATCCCAGCGAAGGTGAGCCGGCCAATATGGGGGTTGGAATTTTTTCGCGTTTGCCCGTAAAAGATATGTACGCGGAATATTATTTTGGAGACAGGAATCCGCGCGAATTTACTTTTTCCGGGGACTTGGACAATATGAGTCGGGTATTCGCGTATCTGGACGTGGAGAAAGACGGGGAGATTTTCCGCATAGGCACGACGCATTTCACCTGGAGCGGCCGCGGAATAATATCGGAACGCCAAAACGGGGATTTTGCCGGACTTTCCCGTATATTGGATAAAGCGGAAGAAATTGTGTTTTCGGGCGATTTCAATGCTCCGCGCGGAGGCGAAATATTTTCAAGGCTGGCTTCAAGATACAAGGACAATGTTCCGCCTGAATACACTACAAGTATAGATCCTAACATGCATAGGAACGGCAAAATAGAACTTATGGTGGACGGCTTGTTCAGTACTCCAAAATACGAAGTGTCGGACGTGAAGATGGTTTGCGGGCTATCCGACCATTGCGCGCTTACGGCGAAAATAAGCAAGGTTTAAAAGTATGAAAACACATAAAGCTATTTCCCTAAAACAACCGTGGGCTAATTTGATCGCCGAAGGCAAGAAAACCATTGAGACAAGAAAGTGGAATACGTATTATAGAGGAGATTTGGTGATTTGTTCGTCAAAGAAACCAGACATATACCCGGCAGGTTGCGCTATATGCGTGGTTGAACTTTATGACACTAAACCTATGCTTAAGAAAGACGAGAAAGAAGCCTGTTGCAAAGTTTATCCGAAAGCCCACAGCTGGTTTTTGAGGAATATCAGGCGTATAAATCCACCGTTTCCGGTCAAGGGGCAATTAAGTATTTTTGATTTAAAACTTCCTAAAAACTACTAGTTGAGAAATAAGCATTTTTGTTGTAAGTTGTTGAGTAAAGTTACGACCGAGCGTAGAGTGAGGAAGTACTGAGCACGCCAGTGCGAACGTATTGCGGGATCATCTAATGGTAGGATACATGACTCTGAATCATGTCATCTTGGTTCGAATCCAAGTCCCGCAGCCAATTTTTTCTAAAACCTATGACCAAGTTAACCGAAGAAATAGAAGTGGTTTTTCTTGAAATAGACAAGGAGAACATCGAGAAAAGACTGGAATCAATCGGGGCCAAAAAGGTTAAGGATTTTTTCTACCGCCATTCAGCTTTCGATTATCCCGATTATCGATTAAACAGCGACAATAGCTGGATACGGCTTCGTGACGAAGGGGATGAGTTTATCCTTGCCTTTAAAAAACGGTTAGGGGTTACATCCCAAGATGGAAGCACGAACGACGAGGGGATGGAGGAGATTGAAATAGTCGTGGACAACTACGACAAGACAAAGCTTTTTCTTGAGAAAATCGGCTTTATAGAGAAGCACGAAGCCGAGAAAAAACGTGTCAGGTGGCAGAAAGAAGATATTATTTTTGATATAGACACTTGGCCTGATCTGCCAACATTCATTGAAATTGAAGCGCCGAACTGGGAGAAAATTGACATTGCAATAGAATGGCTTGGTCTTGACCCGAAAAACAGGAAAATTTGTTCAGTTAACCAGATATACAAGATGTACGGTAAAGATGTCAACGATTATCAAAAAATCAGCTTTAACGGCTTGGTTAAAAAATAAATTTTCTCGCATCGCGCACTATGAAAGAAATAGAAATTAAAGCAAAACTTAGGGATAAGAAAAATATTACCGAAAAACTAAAATCTCTCGGCTGTATTTTTGAGGACGCAATTATTCAAAATGACATTGTCTACGCGGAAAATGTCGGTTCCCTAGAAACTTTTCGCTCCAACAAGGTGTTTTTGCGCCTTCGCGTAAAAAATAACTCAAAAGTTTTCTTTACGTTGAAAAAGAGAATGGCAAACGACCTTGACGCTATTGAACACGAAGTGGAGGTGAGTTCGCGAAAAGGGATGGAGGAGGCATTGTTTTTGATGGGCTATAAAGAAGCCATCAGGGTGAATAAGACGCGAATTATTACTCATTACGATAACTGCGAGATATGTATAGATGAGGTTGAAAATCTCGGTGTTTTCATAGAAATGGAAAAATTAACCGAAGAGGGAGATTCTGAAGAAATCCAAGAGGAACTCTTTAAGTTTTTTGAGTCAATCGGGATTAGTCGTGACGACAGGGTTATGTCCGGATATGACATACTGATGATGCAGAAAAAATAGTTGCTACGCACTCAATAATTCGTGTTCCAATTTGATATAATGGCTATTGAAAGCCATGTTTCGCCCTACAGCTAAATTTTTCCTGAAAATCCTCGTAATTTCGGCTTTTTTTGTTGTTGCTCAAGACGCCAATGCCGCCACGACCGTGAAAAAGCCGGTTGTATCTAAACCCAAACTTGAAGTGTCCGGCTGGATACCGTATTGGCGGAAAGCGACCGGCACGCAAGAGGCGCTCGCCCACTTGAATACTTTCACCGAGATAAATCCGTTCGGTTATACCATGAAAAAAGACGGCACCATAAACGACACCGCGAAAATGGATGAGGAGCCGTGGACGACGCTTATCAAGGAAGCCAAGAAGAAAAAAATCCGCGTTATACCGACTGTGATGTGGTCGGACGGAGCGACTATTCACGCCATTCTCTCTAACTCAAAAACGCGCGTCGCGCTTGAAGATGAAATAAATAAATTGGTCAGGGAAAATAATTTTGACGGCATAGATATTGATTTTGAAGGAAAGAAGGCGGAAACCAAAGAATATTTTGCCACTTTCTTGAAAGGTCTTGCTATGCGCTTCGGCAAAGACAAATGGCTCATGTGCACGATTGAAGCACGTACTCCACTTGATTCGCGCTATGACAATATCCCCAAAGACATTCGCTATGCCAACGATTTCGTGGCTATCAACAAATATTGCGACCGAGTGCGCTTCATGACTTATGACCAGGGGGCGATAGACATAGTGCTGAACCGCGCCCGCATGGCGCCGTATATTCCCGTCTCCGATCCCGCCTGGGTGGAGAAATCAATCGTCCTCGCGTCAAAGACAATAGCCAAAAATAAAATTTCCATCGGCATTGCCACATATGGATACGAATACAAGGTGACTAAATTGTCGGAATACGGATACCGCTATGACATGGAGTGGGCTTTAAATCCGAAATACGCCATTGATTTGGCGGAGTCTCTTAACATAACGCCACAGAGAAACGGCGCGAACGAAATAAGTTTTATATATACGCCCGCCGTGCCTACTGTGCCGACGGCGATTGATCCGAACAGCGACAATAATTTGCCCACCTCCACGGTTGCGCAAAATGCCCCGTCCTCTGTAATAAGCGGTTCTGTAAATATCGTCTGGTGGAGCGACGCAAGGGCGATTAAAGACAAAGTTGATTTGGCGAAACGCTTGGGCGTGCGCGGAGTCTCCATATTCAAAATAGACGGCGGAGCTGACCCCGGAATGTGGGAGGTGCTGAAGTAAAAAAATAAAAGGCGGAAAGTAGAAAGTATTATATAATTTAAAAAATGATTAAATTTGTTTATTTGATAATATTATTGCCGTATATTCCTCTTTGGTCCTATCTTTATTTTCGAGGGTCCTCAAAAATTAAAAAGGAAATGGTTTTTATGAGTACCTTGTTTGCCGTCGTGAGCCCGGTGGCTTCGTATTTATGGTGGAACAAAGACTGGTGGCAGCCACCTGCCATGTTAAGTTTTAATGGAGTAAGTATTATTGAAGACATTTTAATAGGATTTCTTTTTGGTGGGATTGCCGCTGTCATTTATGAATCATTTTTGGGGAAAAATTTAAAGGCTTCTTTTACCCCTCACCAAAAAGGTTTTTATTTTTTTACCGTGTTTACTTTAGTGGCTTGCGCGATATTTTTCTCTTTGTTTAAACTGAATTCTTTCTTCTCTATTGTTATAGCTCTGTCTTTGACAACCATTGGCGTGCTTTCCGTAAGAAGAGATTTGATCAAGAGTTCTTTATTCAGCGGTATTTTAACCCTACTTATTTCTCTGCCCTTCTATCTTTTAGCATATTTTATTTCACCCGAATGGGCGGAGGTTACGTATAAATTTAAAACCCTTTCCGGAATATTGGCTTATGGTTTCCCAATCGAAGAATTTATTTTCTGGTTATTTTACGGCTTCACTATAGGGCCTGCCTACGAATATGCCAAAGGATGGGGTTTTAAATAGACGGCGGAGCTGATCCCGGAATGTGGGACGTGCTGAAAAACAGGTAACTAAAATCGCGCTTCTTGGATTTTACACGGACAGATGGAAAATAACCGGCCAGTAATTAAGACTGCGATAATTTCCGCTTTATGCGCGGCGCTTTATGTTGTCGCCATAGCGGACTTGTTTTATGTTGGCCCACGCTCTTTCACCGGGCATGACCCGGGGATTATCGCGCCCATAGCCATGCTACTCCTCTTCGTTCTTTCGACTGCGGTAATGGGACTACTTTTCTTCGGTCGTCCCATGTATTGGTATCTTGAAGACCGGAAAAAGGAGGCTGTTTCTCTTGCCGTTGCCACGGTAAGCATTTTTTCTTTAATCACTATTTTCGCCCTGGGCATCTTGTTTATTCTCGCCAAATAGCGGTTCCAAACTATTGAACCATTACGCCCCATTGACAAAACATTCATTTTAATATACTGTTTAATTACAGTTTAATCTCACTGGTTTTAGCGCTCGGGAGGCAACGCCTCCATAAACCACAGAGATTCTCTGTGGTTTCCTATTACGCCCCCAGATTAGAGGGCCTGCTAAACGGTTATCTTTAGTATTTTCTAAGAGCCCATAAGGAATAGAGGTTTTTTAACCGACTGTTCCTTATACGGAATTACGCATTATGTACCAGAAAAAATTCAGCAATACCAGATCGTTCCATAGAAAACCGTCTTTCAGGAGGGGTTCTTCGCCTCGCCCGGCAGTACGTGGCAATAAGGGCGGAGGCAGGCGCGGTTTCGGAGGAGAAAGAATAGACGTGTCAAAATTTATAAATAAAAGCTTCATAACCGAACGCGTCGAACATTTCGTGCCGGAGCACAATTTTGACGATTTCAAAATTGCCGAAAAACTTAAGAAAAATATTGTCACCAAGGGTTATGCAGTACCTACCCCTATTCAAGATAAGATTATTCCCCATATTTTGCGCGGAGAAGATGTGGTCGGCATAGCCAATACCGGTACCGGTAAAACGGCGGCTTTCCTTATTCCTCTAATCAACAAGGTTCTGGCTAATCCTAAAGTGGAGAAAGTTTTGATTGTCGTGCCGACCCGCGAACTTGCCATCCAGATAGACCAGGAGTTGCGGGGTTTTACTTTCGGGCTTAATATTTTTTCCGTCTGCGTTGTAGGAGGCGCTCCTATTAGCAAACAGCTCCGTGACCTCCGTTATCACAATAATTTCATTATCGGCACACCCGGCCGGATTAAGGACCTGATTGAAAGAAAAGCGATTAATCTTTCGGGATTCGAGACGGTTGTGCTTGACGAAGCCGACAGAATGCTTGATATGGGTTTCATTAACGATATGAAATTCATGATGGCTAAAATGCCGGTCAAACGCCACACACTCTTTTTCTCGGCTACAATCTCGCGCGAGATTGAGGGGCTCATAAAAGAGTTCCTGAAAAATCCGGTTACTATTTCCGTGAAGACGGGAGATACTGCCATGAACGTGGAGCAGGATATAGTACGCGTAAGAAGCGGGGACAATAAAATGGATGTGCTGCATGACCTGCTTATTCAGACCGGATTCAAGAAAGTTCTTATCTTCGGCAAAACCAAGCATGGGGTGGAAAAACTCTCGAAAGCCCTGCTTGAAAGGGGATTTAAGGCGGAATCAATACATGGAGATAAGAACCATTCAAGGAGACAGCACGCGCTTAAAATGTTTAAGAATGACCAGGTGCAGGTTCTGGTGGCGACCGATGTTGCCGCTCGCGGACTCGATATTGCCGATATCTCCCACGTTATCAACTTTGACATTCCCGCCACGCACGACGATTATGTCCACCGGATCGGCAGGACAGGCAGAGGGGACAAGAAGGGGAAAGCCCTTACATTCGTGGGATAAACAAAAGAGCAAATAAATTTATGAAATCAAACATCAAGCACAACATGCAGAGGCCGAAAGTTACAGGGAACAAGACTTTTCAGCATATGGGCAAGTGGATAGAACGCCCAGTTCGTTCGGAGATTTTGGTGTGCGCCTGCGCGAATAAATACATCAAAACAAGGGACGGACAGACGGCTTGCCTTAAATGCATGAGCAGGGCAAAAACAAATCTGGTATAATTGTGGCAAATAATCAAACCCCTCCCTGTAAGTCGGGGAGGGGTTTGATTATTAAAGATAACAGGATGGCGAAAAACGAAGCAATATTAAAATTTGAAAAAGTGTCGTTTGAGTTCGGACACAATAAGCCCATATTAAATGAGGTTGATTTTTCTTTACGCCGCGGGTCTAAAACCACGCTTATGGGACAGAACGGCGCCGGCAAAAGTACCATATTGAGGCTCATAACCGGAGAGCTTGAGCCGGAAGCGGGAAGGATAAATATTATAAGCGGGCTCACTATAGCCACCGGGAAACAGGTTATTCCGCGCGAAGACGCGGATTTAACCGTGCGGGAGTTTTTTGAAAAGTGTTTTGATAAAAAAGTATATGATATTGATCCGCGAATTGAAGATGTCCTGGAAGCGGTTAATCTGCACGCTCCTCATGACAAGCTTATAAAAGCATTCTCGGGCGGTCAGCAGGCGAGATTCCTCTTGGCTTCTGCTTTAATACAAAATCCAGATCTTCTCTTGCTTGATGAGCCGACAAATAATCTGGACAAGGCGGGGATAGAGCACCTGACTAAATTTCTGGTAGATTATAAAAAAACCTGCATTGTCATTTCTCACGATGCGGAATTTTTGAACGCTTTCACGCACGGAGTTTTGTATCTTGACGTGCACACGAGAAAAATAGAACAGTATGTCGGTAATTACTCGGACGTTGTCGCTGAGATAGCCGTTAGGATTGAAAAAGAAAACCGGAAGAATGCTCAGCTGGCAAAAGAAATTCAGGAGAACAAAGACAAGGCCAACTTTTTCGCCATGAAGGGCGGACAGATGCGTCTGGTAGCCAAACGCATGCGCGATAAGGTGGAGGAGCTTGAGGAAGAAAAAGTAGATGTGAGGAAAGAAGACAAGACTATCCGGCCGTTTATCATTCCCGCCCAGCCGGAAATTACAGGCGACGTCATGGCAATTTCCTCATTTATTGTAATTAAGAATCATAAACCGGTTACTAGGAAGAAAAAAATCGTGCTGAAGAAAAAAGAACACCTTCTGCTTACAGGACCAAACGGCATCGGCAAAAGCACGTTACTTGAAGCGATTGCTTCCGGACACGCCAAGGGTGAACACATAACTCCGGGAGTGCGCGTAGGATATTACCGACAGGATTTCTCCACGCTTAATTTTGACGATACGGTTTATCAGTCTCTCGCGGACGTGATGGAAGTGGTTAATGACGACAAGCTCCGTTCTACCGCAGCGAGTTTTCTTATTACGGGGGAGGTAATCAATTCAAAAATTGGAAGTCTTTCTGAAGGTCAGAAAGGTCTGGTTGCTTTTGCCCGTTTGGTTTTGGAGAAACCGGGGCTTCTTATACTGGACGAACCAACTAATCATATTAACTTCCGCCATATCCCTATAATTGCTGAAGCTTTAAACAAATATGAAGGGGCGATGATACTCGTTTCCCACGTGCCCGAATTCGTGAAGCAAATCAGAATTGATGAAGTGCTTGATCTGGAAAAATAGAACTTAGAGTCCGATACCGGCCAAGAAAGTTTCCATTTCTTTTCCGGCAATCTCGCGATGGGAATTGGGTTTCATCGCGCCCAGTCTTACATTCATGACTCTGATGCGAGTCAGATCTTCCACGTCGTTGTGCAAAGCGGCGCACATTCTCCTTATTTGGTGTTTCTTCCCTTCGATTAAAGTTATTTTAAAACTGCGGTCGCCTATAATTGAAACTTTGCATTTTTTGGTGTGGTATCCTTCGATATCCACGCCTTTTTCCATATGGTCTTTGAAGCTCGGGCGCAGTTTATTTCTAACTGTGACTACATATTCTTTTTCATGCGAGTATTTCGGATTGAGCAAACGATCGGTAATTCGTCCATCATCAGTGAGTATTATTAGTCCGGTAGATTCCTTGTCTAACCTTCCGACTGGGAAGACATATTTTCCCTGTATGTTTACCGACTGGACGATATCTTTTTCGCCGATTTGAGGGGAGTGGGATACGATGCCTTTGGGTTTGTTGTAGGCAAAGTAGGAATATTTTTTAGGCTTCTCTTTGCTTCTTACTTCCACTTTAGCGTTTTCATGTACTTTGTCGCCCAAGACGGCTAATTTACCGTTTATGAAAACGAGCTTCTTTTGTATCAGCTTATCGGCATCTCTTCTGGTTGAATAACCTTTATGGGCTAGGTATTTATTAATACGCATAGGATATTCGGGTTTCTCGTCTTTTTCCATGATTTTTCGAGTATAGCACTATTTTGGCTTATCTTGTCCTCTGCCCTCGGTGATATAATGTCGGCATGGAATCCCGTAGTAGAAAATGGCATAGGGGTTCTGAAGATTTAAAAAGAAGTAAAATGACAAAAAGTTATAAACATAATTTAAAGTGGCGGTAGGAGAAGCTCCCCATGGAGTAATGCCATTTTTCACTACAGGATGGAACCTCTAGCATCACGGATAAGGCCGGAAAAACTCAACGATTTCATCGGACAGGAGCACCTGGTGAGTGATGGCAAACCGCTTCGCACGGCCATAGAAAAGAAACACCTCTTTTCTTTTATTTTCTGGGGACCGCCCGGAGTGGGGAAGACTACGCTCGCGCGCATTTACGCCAAGAGCTTAGATACCAAGTTTTATGAGCTTTCGGCAGTTTCGGCCGGCAAGGACGACATTAGAGAAATTATTGCTGATAAAACCAACAAGCCCAAAATTCTTTTCTTAGATGAAATTCACCGCTTCAATAAAGCCCAGCAGGATTATCTTTTGCCGGCAGTTGAAACGGGGGCACTTACTCTCATTGGCGCGACAACCGAAAATCCAAGTTTTGAAGTAATTTCCGCGCTTCTTTCGAGGTGTCGAGTCTTCGTGCTCGAAGTGCTGAATGACGCGGACATGACGCAGATTGTACGCAGAAGTAAAATGAAAATTCCCAAAGAGGCGGAGGAGTGGCTCGTGGAAATGGCTAATGGTGACGCCAGACAGGCTCTCTCGCTTCTTGAAAATACAAACGAACTTTACGGAAAAATAAATTTGGAAAATTTAAAGAACGCGCTTCAGTCAAAATTTTTGCGCTACGATAAAAAAGGAGAGGAACATTACAATACCATAAGTGCATTCATTAAAAGCATGCGCGCGGGGCAACCGGACGCGGCGATTTATTATCTGGCGCGAATGATTGAATCGGGAGAGGATCCGAAATTTATAGCGCGGAGAATGGTGATATTCGCGAGCGAAGACATAGGGCTCGCTCAGCCGACAGCTTTAGTAGTCGCAAACGACGTATTTCGGGCGGTAGAAATAATCGGATTGCCCGAATGCGCGATAAATTTGGCGCATGGAGTGGCGTATCTTTCGCAGTGTAAAAAAGATAGGAGCGCTTATGACGCGCTTCGCGCAGCACAAGCGGACGTAGCTCGTTATGGAAATTTGCCCGTACCTCTTAAAATCAGGAATCCGGTGACTAAACTGATGAAAGAACTTAGTTATGGGGAAGGGTATGAAAAATACCCCAAAGAGGATTTATTGCCCGAGAAGTTAAAAAATAAAAAATACCTTAAAGGTCGCGGAAAAGGTTAGTTTTTTCTCGTTTGCTTTTTCTCCTCCTAAGTGATTAGAATGGGAGGGATATGGACACAATATTTGGAAAGGGAATAGTTTTCGCAGTTATTGCCATACTATTGCCATTTTTCGCCCTGGCTGAAATAAGGTCGGAAATCAGCATTGATGTTAACGGCAAAGTTACCGCTAAAAACATCAAAGTAACCATGATTCCAGAACTGGGGAAATCAAGGTTTTTTTACACGCGCGCTCTTTGGGATAAAGTTTTCATACGCATGACGGTGCTCACCAATGATGCGACTGCCATTACCAAACAACACGGAGAAAAGGCGACGGTGTTTGACATAAAAGAGGGTGATATCATAAACGTAGAAGGAACATTGCCAGACTCCGCTGACGCTTTAAATATACAAGCAACGAAAATAGTTGACACGTCCCTTTTGGTTGAAGAAAAAGACGTGAGAGGTACGGTGACAGGAATAAATGCCGATTCATCTTCGTTTATCATTAAAACACTGAAAGGAAACATTATAACCGTAAACACTCTAGGATTGACGCAGATTACCAAGGGGGTTCGCACCATATCGTTTTCCGAAATATTGAAAGGAGACAATGTCACGTCGGTAAAGGGAGCTTTTGATTACGGAACATATACAATTAGTGCTACAAATGTTGTTGTGTATCAGGATAAAAAGATTTTTGTTCCGCGAAATTTCCAGGGGACGCTAAAGAGTATTTCAGGAAGTTCTCTACCGGCGACTCTTTCTGTGGATATTGACGGTAAAGACTACACAGTATATTTAAGCGGGAAAACTACTCTTATAAACAAAGCAAGATCGAGTATAAGCTTATCCCGTTTTGTGATTGGAGACATCTTGCGTTTCTACGGGGCCGTAAGACAGACGGACCTGTCTTCTATAGACGCAGAGATTTTACGCGACATGAATTTCTAGGCGTTTGATTGACGTGGTATAATTTTGGAATACCACGTCTGACATGGACCAGGAAATTTCACGCATAAAAAAATATGTTCGCGCAGCCAACTACATTTCGGCCGCCCAGATATATCTGGACGATAATTTTTTGCTGAAAGAGCCACTTAGGCCGGAGCACATAAAACCCCGCCTTCTTGGGCATTGGGGGACTTGTCCGGGAGTGAACTTTATTTACGCCAATCTTCAGAATTTAATCAGAAAGCATCAAGCCGAAATGCTTTTTATTTTAGGTCCCGGCCATGGATTCCCATCGCTCCAAGCCAATTTGTTCATAGAGGGGACTTTGGGTAAGTATTATCCTAAGGCAAGGGAAGATGAAGAGGGAATATCTTACGTTATAAAAAATTTCAGCTGGCCTTACGGATTCCCAAGCCATTCCAGTCCCGGAGCTCCCGGAGTGATACTTGAAGGAGGGGAACTCGGGTACTCCCTCTCCACCGCCTATGGAGCGGTGCTGGATAACCCGGACTTGATAGTGGCTTGCGTAGTCGGCGATGGAGAAGCCGAAACTGGCGCCCTCTCGGCATCTTGGCACTTAAACAAGCTTGTTAGCCCTAAATCAAGCGGGGCTGTTTTGCCCGTGCTCCATTTAAACGGCTATAAAATTTCGGGGCCGACCATTTTCGGCAGGATGACTAACAAGGAAATAAAAAACCTTTTTATTGGCTATGGATACAAACCCCATATAGTGAAGGGCAGAAATATTTACCAAAAAATGGCCGAAACTCTGGAGGAGTGTTATCAGGAAATCCGCAAGATCCAGGCGAAAGCGCGTCGCGGGGAAAAGGTGGTAATGCCCCGTTTCCCAGTAATTATTTTGAAAACGCCGAAAGGATGGACCGGGATAAAGAAGCTTCATGGTGAGAAGATAGAAGGAAATTATCCATCTCATCAGGTTGTGGCGCCAAACGCCAGAAAGAGCAAGGTGGAGCTTAAGGCAATCGAAAAATGGTTGCGCTCGTATAAATTTGAAGAATTATTCAGGGGGGATAGCGGTTTTTCCGAAGATGTGAGAGCTCTTATTCCTCCACCCCAGTTTCGTATGGGTGACAGCCGTCATGCTCACGGTGGTACACCTGTTACGAAACCGCTCAATCTTCCCAGTATCTTATCTTTTGTAAAAGAGGCGGAAATTCCCGGTAGTCATGGTTCAAGCAGTATGCATCGAGCCGGGGAATATCTGAAAGAGGTATTTGCGCTGAACAAAAATAATTTCCGCCTAATGTCGCCGGATGAGACTTATTCCAACAAGCTTGACGAAATTTTCAAAGAGACTTCGCGAGCGTGGGAGTGGCCGATAAAAAAATGGGACAAGGATCTTTCGCCGGACGGTCGGGTGATGGAAATACTTTCAGAACATTCGCTTCAGGGGTTGGTCCAGGGGTACGTGCTTACCGGGCGCCACGCCATATTTGCTTCTTACGAGGCGTTCATACAAATTGTCTCGAGCATGGTGGACCAGTACGCCAAATTCATGAAAGTGGCCAGAGAAACTCCCTTTAGGGGGGAAGTTCCGTCGCTCAATTATATTTTGACTTCATCCGGTTGGCGCCAGGAACATAACGGTTTTTCTCATCAGAATCCAGGCTTCATAGATAATATTCTGGAAAAACACGGTTGTTATATCCATGTATATTTTCCGCCGGACGCCAACTCTACTCTAGCAGTGCTGAACAAGGTACTTTTGTCGCGGAACGAGATTAATGTAATTGTGGCGGGCAAGACCCATGAAGCCCGCTGGCTAACTCCGGAACTCGCCGAACATGAGCTTGTCCGCGGGCTTATGGTCTGGGATTTTGCGAGCGATGATAATCCGGATATTGTCGTGTCCGCCGCCGGAGATTACCTAACCAAAGAAGCTCTTGCGGCAATAGATTTGGCTAAGCAAGAATATTCTTCCGTGCGCATTAGGTTTGTGAATATAATGGAATTAACGGCGCTCGGGCTTGGAAATGCGGAATGTAGAGTGCCTCTTCACGATTTTGAAAATTATTTTACCGCGGACAAACCCGTTATATTTAATTTCCACGGATATCCGGAAACATTAAAACAGGTGCTTTTTGACCATATCCATGAAGGCGATGGAGGGCGTTTTTCGGTGCACGGGTACATGGAAAATGGCTCAACTACAACGCCATTTGACATGCAGGTCAGAAACGGAACCAGCAGATATCATTTGGTAAAAGAGATTTTTGAGATACTTGGAAAACGCGGGGTTGTTTCTCTTGATTTCGCGGAAAAAATTACCAAAAAATACGACGACAAGCTTAACGTTCACAGGGAGTATATTATTAAACATGGTATTGATCCGGAAGAAATAGAGAATTGGAAATGGGGAAACAGACGCTAATTTCAAATATCTAATTTTAAATTTTTAAACAAAAGACTAATGTTACAATGTTTTAGAATTAATTCATTGGAAGATTATTTTGAAATTAAAAATTTATAATTTGAAATTTTCAAACTAATGATTCTCACGATAAACTTGGGTAGTGCTTCAAAAAAATATGCTCTGTACGACGCGGACAGAAAACTTCTTACCGCGCATTTTGAGCGCGGGGAAGATGGCGGACATATTGCCACTTTTGAATATGGAACCACGGAGGAACATTACCCGGTAGGCGATACTGATTATAGCGACTCGCTTTCTCATGTGCTTAATTTCGTGACTAGCAACGGCGCTCTGTCGGAAAAAATTCCCAAAACTGTACCGGATTATATCGGGATACGCGTAGTAGCTCCAGGATTGTATTTTACCGCTAATCGATTCATAAATAAAAATTATTTGGAGAGACTAGAAGAAGCAAACGTAATAACGCCCGTTCACATATTTCCGGTTTTAGAAGAAATTGAAAAAATAAAATTTCACTTGCCGGAAACAGACCTAATCGGCATTTCTGACAGCGCATTTCATTCAGGAATGCCGGAAGTTGCCAGGAGGTATGCTTTGCCAAACCAAATGGCTGAAAAATATGGAATCTACCGGTATGGTTATCATGGATTGTCGGTGGCATCGGCCATGGGAAAATTAAAAAATATGCCCGGTGGAATCACTCCCAAGACTATTGTCTGTCATTTGGGAAGTGGAGCAAGCGTAACCGCTCTTTTCAAAGGAGAAAGTATTGACACCTCAATGGGTTTTACCCCCCTTGAAGGTGTACCAATGGGTAGCAGGTCTGGGTCCATAGACGCGGGAGCGGTATACTATCTGGGGAAGATGCTTAAATTGCCACCTGAAAAAGTGTCTTTGTTATTGAACGAAGAATCCGGTTTACTGGGAATTTCTGGGGAAACATCCGATATCCGCGAACTTCTGGCTCTAGAGAGTGAAGGTGAAATGGACGCAAAGCTTGCTCTGGACATATTCACTTACAAAATACGTCAGCACATAGGAGCGTATATAGCGAGTTTGGGAGGATTAGACACACTTGTTTTTACTGGCACAGTGGGAGAACGCTCTTCCGTAATTCGGGCACGGGTATGCGAAGGATTGGAAGAAATGGGAATTCATCTTGATCTGCGTGAAAATGATTCATATAACGGCAACAAAGACGGTTCAATCCAAACTATCGGATCGCTAGTTTCCGTGATTGTTCTCGTATCTGACGAGATGGGGGAAATGGCTCGGCTGACTCACCAATTTATTGAGTCGTCCGAAGCATGAAAGAATAAAACTAAGTGCTTAAAACGTACCGCTGGAGTATGGATTTTGACTGTGGGTTGGCGGGCAAACCCGCTAGGCTTACTTCTGTGCACAGTAAATTCGCCTTTTTTTCTTCCAGTGATACAATTTAAGGTATTAGAATAGATGAGCGATAATTATAAGCGTAACTTAAATTAATGGTAAACTAGCTCCCCATTGGAGCCCCTCTGCGTGCACGCACAGGCAGATAATACCATTTTCACTAACGGAATGAATAATAAAAAATATTTGAGTCTGCTGGTCGCTATTATAGCTATAGGGATTATCATATATATTGTAAAAAATAATTCAGAAACGGCTCTTGTCACTCCAGCCGATGAAAAATCTCCGGTAGCGGAAAGCACGACTCTTCCCTCGACAAAACAACCGGCCCCTGCCGTCAGTTCAGGATCTGGGGCTCCTTCAACTCCTGTAATAAAAGACGGAGTTTACATAGTTAGCTACACGAATTCCGGGTTTCAGCCAAAAATGCTGGAAATTTCCCGCGGGAAAACAGTGCGTTTCGTGAATAATTCCACAAAAGCCATGCGCGTAAATACTACCGATACTCTGGTTTCCCAGACGCTTTCCCAACCAAAAACCGTAGGTAAAGGAGGCACATACGAATATACATTCAATGATTCCGGCACATACAAATACGCCAACCAAAACAATACTGCCGATACGGGGGCTGTTATCGTAAAATAACAAAATCATCTTCCAGTAGTTCGATTACTGGGAACATTCGAAGGGGACTCGGTCAATCGCCGAAAAAGCCTTTAAAATAAGGGGATTTTGCAGTACCCCGTTTTTCTTAAGTTTTGGAACCAGTTTTTCTATTGATTCAAGTATACCCTTTTATGGTAAATTTAAACAACAAACATTATGAATGAAAACAAGCAGATAATAAAAGTAACCCTCGCGGTTAATATTTTACTCCTTCTTATTTTGGGAGGGACAATTTTTGTCTACAAAGGAAAAATTTTCGCTTATTTCGGGCAGAAATATATTGAGGAAATAAATCAAAGAATAGACAAGGGTCTGTCCATAGATATTCCTCTTACCAACGAAGAGCAATTGGTTTCGGCCGTGAGCAGAGTAAACCCGGCGGTTGTTTCCATCATCATTTCCAAAAATGTGCCGGTATACGAGCAGTACTATACGAACGTTAATCCTTTTCCTGATATGCCCGGATTCCCGAGCGGTTTTTTCAATCAAGGGTTCACTTTTCAGGTTCCTCAATTGAGAGAGAAAGGCACCATAAAAAAAGATGTGGGCGGAGGGACGGGATTTATTGTCTCTCCGGATGGTCTCGTGGTAACCAATAATCACGTCGTCTCCGACAAGCAGGCTTCATATACGGCATTTACCAAAGACGGCAAAAAATACGCGGTTGAAGTAGTGGCTACGGATTCTACGATTGACGTGGCCATACTCCGCATTAAGGGAGAAAATTTACCTTATGTTAAATTCGGCGATTCGGACAATTTGCGTCTGGGACAAACAGTTATCGCTATCGGGAACGCTCTTAGCGAATACAGGAATTCCATTTCGGTGGGTGTAGTCTCGGGGCTCTCGCGCTCCATTACGGCGGGGGATGCGAGCGGAAAGGTAGAAGTGCTCGATCAGGTGATACAGACTGATGCAGCCATTAATCCGGGGAATTCCGGCGGGCCGCTTATTGATTTACGCGGTAATGTAATTGGAGTAAATGTGGCAGTGGTATCGGGCTCCGAAAATATTGGGTTCTCGCTTCCGGGCAATATCGTCAAAGCGGCGGTTGTGTCCGTGCAGAGGACCGGTAAAATAGAGCGCCCGTACATGGGAATACGATATGTTTCAATTACCGAAACGGTAAAAGAGAAAAATAAGCTTACGGTCGATTACGGCATTTTGATTTCCAAAGGCGAAGGAGAAAAAGAGCCCGCTATCGCCTTGGGGTCGCCCGCGGAAAAAGCAGAACTCAAAGAAGGCGACGTTATTCTCCAAATAGACGGAGAAAAAATAAACGAGAACAAATCATTCATTATGCTTCTTCGGAAAAAAAATGTCGGTGATATGGTCACGCTTAAAATAATGCGCGAGGGGGAAACAATGGACATAAAAGTCGTTTTGGAAAAGTTTCCGGAGAAGTAGCAATAATTTACAACTAACAATAATATTCAGGGTATAATAGCCCGCTATCGCGGGCTATTATACCACAGGAAAAATACGACAAAAAATAAAAGACGAGATTGCCCTTGCCTTTCCCAGCAGGCCTTTGTTGGAGTCTATTGATCCAGAAATTGGGCGACCTGGATGCTTCCGTAGAAAATAATTAACCCAGCAACG
>CAYHZS010000004.1:0-22657 GCA_964361185.1 uncultured Candidatus Saccharibacteria bacterium | reverse complement strand
CAAGGACGTTGCGGTCGACATGGAATTCGGCTCGGGCGCCATGACCATCACACCAGCACATTCTGGAATAGACTTTGAGATTGCGGAGAGGCATAAATTGGACATTGAACAGATTATTGACGAGCGTGGCATACTTCTTCCAATCGCCGGAGAATTTGCCGGCATGCACATAAAAAAAGCCCGCCCGCTTATTTTGGAAAAACTAAAATCAAAAGGGCTTCTGGTAAAAACGGACGAAAACTATATTCATAATGTCGCGACAAGCCAGCGGGGCGGAGGAATCATAGAGCCTCAAATAAAATTGCAGTGGTTCGTAGCGGTAAACAAAGAATTCAAACGCGGATTTTTCCGGAAAACTACGCTTAAAAAACTGATGCGCGAAGCCGTCTCTTCAGGAAAGATAAAAATAATTCCGGAGCGTTTTGAGAAAGTTTATTTTCATTGGATAAACAATCTTCACGACTGGTGTATTTCAAGGCAAATTTGGTATGGACACAGAGTGCCGGCTTGGAGCCGGCCGCGGAACGGCGCAGACTTGACGCAGATTGACGCAGAAAAAGAAACATACGTTGGAGTTGAGCCACCAAAAGGCGATGGATGGGAGCAAGACCCTGACACTCTGGACACTTGGTTTTCATCTGGTCTTTGGACATTTTCTACTCTAGGCTGGCCAGAAAAGACAAGCGACCTCGAAACTTATCACCCCACGGACGTGCTTGAAACTGGTTATGATATTCTTTTCTTTTGGGTGGCGCGCATGATTCTTATGACCACCTATCTCACGGGAGAAATTCCGTTTAAGAAAGTTTATCTGCACGGACTGGTGCGCGACGGACAGGGACGTAAGATGTCCAAATCTCTCGGCAACATTATAGATCCCGTGGATATGATTGAAAAATACGGCGCCGATGCCGTCCGCCTATCTCTCATCATGGGTACCGCTCCGGGCAACGATTCAAAAATTTCCGAAGACAAAATTCGCGGTTACAAACACTTCGCCAATAAAATATGGAACGCAACACGATTCGTACTCTCGGCAACGGAGGGAGAGATTCAAGGCGCGCTTAATAAAAAGGATGTCGAAATTATGGATGAGTTCAATAAATTAAAAGCACGCGTTACTGGATACTTGGAGGACTTCAAATTTTATCTGGCGGGCGAAGAGCTTTATCACTATTTCTGGCATACATTCGCTGATAAGATACTAGAAGAGCGCAAGGAAATACTTTATGGCGAGGATAATGTTGATAAAAGTTCTGCTAAATTATTGCTCCGCACACTGCTCGAGGAACAGCTCCAGCTTCTCCACCCCTTCATGCCTTTCGTCACGGAAGAACTTTGGTCTCTCATTCCACACGGAGAAAAAGACCTGCTAATGATATCCAAATGGCCTAAATGACAATCCCTTCAGCCGATACGATTTTTTATGCTTTACTCGCGGGAATACTGCCGGCGATACTATGGCTTTGGTTCTGGCAAAGAGAGGACAGCGCAAAACCCGAACCGCGCGGGCTGATATTTCTTCTTTTCCTTTCAGGAATGGTAAGCGTGCTTTTGGTCATACCTATCCAAAAATTCGCGGCGGATAATATTGCAAGCAGTACGCTCCTCCTCTCTTCCTGGGCAAGTATCGAGGAATTGGTAAAATTTATTGCCTTCTTTGTCATAGCCGCGGGAAGTCGTTTTACCGACGAGCCCGTAGACTACGCGGTAGACATGATAACCGTGGCCTTGGGCTTCGCCGCTCTTGAAAATGCCCTATTTTTGATTGACCCAATACAGCACTCCAGCTTCATT
Source organism: uncultured Candidatus Saccharibacteria bacterium (assembly GCA_964361185.1). Lineage (GTDB taxonomy): Bacteria > Patescibacteriota > Minisyncoccia > Phycocordibacterales > VMEP01 > JBAZYZ01. The sequence continues at coordinate 20,860 of CAYHZS010000004.1, read as the reverse complement.
TCCGGTCTTCTGACGGGTAATCTGCGCTTTATAGGAGCAACTGTCCTCCATATAGCATCAAGCGCGTTCTTAGGCCTTTTTATGGGGTTAGCTTTTTTTGGAGGGGCATTTAAGCGCTTCTTTTATCTCATTTTAGGATTACTAACAGCAATTACATTGCATACTCTCTTCAATTTCTTTATAATAAGCTACAAGAATCAAAGTATTTTTGTCGTTTTCGGATTTTTGTGGGTTGCGGTCGTCATAGTCATGCTTCTTTTTGAAAAAGTAAAAAATCTTAGATAAGAAACAAAAAAATATGACCAAAGACAAAAGATCTTTTTTTGAACGCCTGACCGGAAGCATTAACATGGAAGAAGGCTCTCCAGAGTCGGACAAACACGAACCAAAAACAATCCGGGAAAAAGAAAATTCCTGGATAGAAGAGGATAATGAAGAAGCTCAGCTCACTATTGATGTGTACCAGACACCGACTGAAATTATAGTCAAATCAATCGTAGCTGGAGTAAAGCCAGACGACCTCCAGATAAACATCACTCGCGATATGGTCACCATAAAAGGAAAGCGCGAGGAAAATCGCGAAGTGGTGGACGATGAGTATTTCTACAAAGAACTTTACTGGGGTTCATTCTCCCGCACGGTAATGCTTCCGCAGGAAGTTGACCCTGAAGAAGCGGAAGCGATAGAAAAGCACGGACTCTTAATCATACGCTTGCCGAAGCTAGATAAAGAAAAGCAGACGAAACTAAAAGTCAGGTCAATCTAAATAACTTACAACCAACAACTGACAACCTAAAACAAAAAACTCCGCTTCCTGCGGAGTTTTTTGTTTCACATACCTTAAAAAATACTTGATTTAATTTTTAGTTAATCTCTTGTGTTTTGTCTTGATTCCTATATTTTTTCCACCAAACCCAAGTGAACATTATCGAAAGAACACCAGTAATCAGAAAGACTATGCCGAAAGTAATTGTGTTTAATTTGATACCTGCGCCGAGATATGCAAGAGCCAAGCTGCCACCAATTTGTCCGAGGAGGTTAGCAGTCATAAATGGTCCAAACTTCATTTTTGAAGTTCCGGCAATATATGACATTTCATCATCTGGGAAAAGTGGCAAATAGTAAATTAAGAAGAGAACGAACGACCCACCTTTATCCCAAAACTTGTCATACTTCGCTAATGTTTCTGGTTTTACAAATTTTTCTACGATTGGGCGACCAATCGTGCGAGATAAAAAGAAGGCAATAGTATGACCAATTACTCTGCCAATATAGTTATAAAGAAATCCGTACCATGTTCCAAAAATAAAACCGCCAGCAATGCCGACGGCATAATGACTAATTGGAGTGAGAATAACTTGCAAGATTTGAATGGCAATGAGTATGGCGGGAGCCCACAGGCCATACCCATTTACAAAATCCCTTATACGCTCTTGGTTGGTGAAAAAAGAAGACGGGTAAAAATAACCCCATGCCAAGAGAGCGACGAGAGGGAGGAGCCCAAAAACCGCGAAAATTATTTTTGATTTACGATCCATAAACACAGAGATTTTGGTGCCTGGGCCCAGAGTCGAACTGGGGACCCTTCCCTCTTCAGGGGAATGCTCTAACCAACTGAGCTACCCAGGCATTTTTGCTAGGTTACATGCTACAAGTTACATGTTACAAGTCAAAAAATCAACCTACTGCCCTTGCCTGAATTTGTCCAAAAAGGAGTTTAATGCTGAAGAATCCGGAAGGGATTGTGTTTTTTGCTGTACGCTGTCCAATCCTTTCATAATCGCGTCATAATTGCCTAGCACTTGATTCATAACGGGCTGGAGCCAGTAATAAACCCCGATTGACCCGCCTATGATAATTGCCCAGTAAAAAATCCTAAAAACGCGCCCCCAACGCTGGGCGCTTACCACTTTTTTCAAAAGATGATTAGTCTCTTTGGAAACTTCCAGATTCTGTTCAAGTAATTGTTTTTCCTGTAAATCCATAGGGTAGTGAAAAATGGCATTGTCTACCTGTGTGTACACGCAGACAGGCTCTATGGGGAGCTACATCACCACTATTTCAAATTATGTTTATAATTACTGTTTTTTATTATTTAAAAAAAATCTTTAGACCCCCTATGCCATTTTCTACTACCCTATCCATTGCTTGTATTTTAACATGTTATTCTGTAGGACAAAAGAAAAAGGAGCCATTTCCGGCTCCCCTGCACGTTCCCCTGATTGTTGTCACCTGCCGTTGAAAAACCGGCGGGGTGCGGCACCATACTGGCAACCTGGAACAAGCTTCGGCTTTATAGCGAAAATGGAGTTGGTCGGCACGCCAACCGCATTAGTTGCGGAAAAAACCGGCTTCTGAACGGAGAGAGTTTGGGTAATATCTTTCTTTTTCTGCTGCCCAGCAAGCTCCTGAGTACGCAATGCCCTCTCCGCGTCAGTTTTGGCCCGAGCTTCCGCCCGCGCCTGCCTGATCTTGTCGACGTCCGGTCCTGAGAAAAACTCCGGCGCAAGTTGCAAGATCTCTCCATCAATCGAGAATCTGAAGCTTACTGTCTCTTCAGTAATCATCTCGACCTGAACCGAAAGAAATCCTTCGCTCCCGTCCAAAGCGTCCAACGCTCTGGCGCATTCCGGATGATTGGCACGAAAGTTATGCCTACCCACCCTCCCAAGGCGTTTGCGTAGGGCTTCTTTGGCCGTCTCCACGTCCAGCAATACTTGTGGTCTTGTCGGCCACTGCCAATTTGGTACCGCAACTGCAACTACCTGGTTCATGTTTCCCCCCTTGACTGCGTTAAACAACAAATGGCCGTTAGGCCTTCGAATCTGACTATAACTATACTGCTACGGTAAAATAAATCAATGGCAGGGCGTTTGTATTGTCTCTATATTTGTTGTAATTTGTTATAGTGACAGTGCGCCCTCGTAGCTCAACTTGCCCTCCAAAAATTGTGCCTTTGCCCTTGTAGTTCAATGGATAGAACAGCTCCGTCCTAAGGAGCAGATGTAGGTTCGATTCCTGCCAAGGGCATAAGCAGAAAAAATACCGCTTTGAAAGCGGTATTTTTTCTGATATTGTTGACTTTAAACTTTCCGCTTTAAACTCCTAACAATTCCTTAATTCTCGGCTGATTGAAGCCAACTACGAATTGTTCATCTATTTTTATTACCGGTACCCCCATCTGCCCTGTTTCTTCCACCATTTCCTTTCGTTTTTCCATATCCGTTGCCACATTATATTCTTCGTATTTTACGCTGTTCTCGTTAAAAAACTTTTTGGCCGCCACACAGTAAACGCAGGTTGGAGTGGTGTATATTGCTACTTTTTTCATAATATTTTTGATTAATTGTTTATCTAATATATCACACTTGTGCGGAATCATAAAAATTACTTGGTCCCAGTAGTAAATTTTGCTAACTATGGTGCGGGATACGAGAATCGAACTCGTATCTACTGCTTGGGAAGCAGTCATTCTACCACTAAACTAATCCCGCATTCCTAAAAGGTGGGAGGGCAAAGGAAGCACTCATCTTACCACCCCGCCCCGTAGTGAGCTTGCCACGTATTGAGTACTCTCTAGTACTGCGGTACTCTCTACTACTGGGGTAAACTAATCCCGCATGATCACTTAAGCCAAAGTTTTATCCTGTCCCATAATGGTTGAAATCTTGATCCGGATTCTATGGCACTTGCCGTATTTTCCTTATCTTCAACTACGATGATAACCGATTCCCCTTCTTTGACAACTCTGAATTTTTTCCTTATTTCTTCCTCAATTCCGCGGGTTGTTTTTAGGTCTCCTAGGTGATTTTCGAGCTCGTTTTCTTTAGTTACAAGCATATTTTGCGCCCTTTCGGCAATATCACGATTGTCGGACGTTTCCTTTACCTTTCCGTACATCTTATAGGAAGAGACTAGCGCCACGGCCACGATAACGGAGAGAACCACAAGCATCGGACGGGAATAAAGTATCTGGCGGATTTTCCTTTTCTCTTGAAATTCAAGCATTTCCCTGATAGTATAACATTATTAAAATTTATGATGTTCAATCAGAAAAACCGAAAGAAAATCCAGATATTTTGGGCAATTTTCAGTTTCCTGGTCATTGTCAGCATGATTCTCCTTTATATCCCTTCTCTGTATAGATAGTACTTAAAGCTTAAAACGTAGAACTTATAATTTTGTCCCGCAAAAGCGGAGCTTTTGCGGGACGAGGAGCTTGAATCTTATGTTTTACGCCACAAGTTTTACGTTGCAAAATTTAGTCTTTCCTCTTCTTAAGGAAAATTGGGGGGTATTTGCCCTCTAAATAAGAGGTTTCGGCGAAAGACATTTTTGTGTCTTTGCAACTTCCATTTGAGCGCATATTTGATAATCAACATCGCTCTTCTTCAAGTACTGATACGGCAGTTTAGTTTTCGGATCGACAGGGATTGTTGGCAAATATTGCTTGGATATTTCCTCAAGTGAAAACGGATAGAATCCATTATCTACACGGTAAACCTCCAGCCCTAGTTGGATTTGCCGAAGATCAGCCTCTTTTCTCATATCCTGTGCTTTTGCTCTTGCTCCATATAGAACAGCAGATAGTAAGAAAGTCGCCGGTATAATCAATAATCCGAGGATGGCTATAACATAAAAAATGGCCTTCTTACCCTTAGCGGGGGCTAAAACAATTTCTCCCTTTATGGACCTTATATTGCTATACACCATAAATGAATAAACAGTCATTAGTGGCATAAAAAACAATCCGACCAATAAGCGGGAAATCTCCGTTCCATAGGGAATATTCAGTAATTTAAAAAGAATAAACGAAACAAGAGAAACTGCCATAAATATAATGCCGATAAAAAAGAACCGCCAAAATACTTTACCCCACATTCCCTTAACGTATTCCTTACTCTTAAGCAAAGCATTCATTCCTCTCAGGTCTTCGGAAATCAAGACAAACATCGCCAAGCTGAACCAAATGGTAAAAATTATTCCTGGTACTAATAACAATATAAATCCGCCCATCAAGACAGACCAAAAAAGGAGAACTACCCACACGTACGACAATATTTTATGCCAACTTCTGCGATATGCTTCTTTAATACCGATTTTCTCTTTACTGTCTTTTATAGCAAAAATTAAAGCAATCTGGCCCCATATCTGAAAAATAAAACTGACAACAAAAACTACCAGAAGTATAAGGGCATAAACAACAAGTGATACGACTTTCCCCACAGTAAGTAAAGAAGGAAAAAGTTTAGGACCGAAAACTCCGCCTCCTATCAATACAGCCCAAAAAACAACTGCAAAGAATAAAGGGGCCATCATTATTCCGAGAAAAGTTCCGAGCCTTTGTTTGTAGAGTGACCAGGCCTGCCCAAAAATTGCCATTGCCCCTGGTAGAACCAAAACAGGTTGAGATATTGGCGCTTGGGGAGCGGGCGAGGGATTAAGAGGGAGGGCGACAAAAGCTTCATTCACGTCACTTGGAAGCCACCCATTGGCTATTAGGGAGCTCGTTATTTGCTCACGCGACGTGCCTTGATTCAATTGTTGTCTAATGTAATCAAGAAGCTGTTGATTTATCATAATTTTAGAATCAGTTATTTATTAATTATATTCTATATTTGAGTAATCTTAAACACAAGGTAATTGTTCCACGAATTCTTGATTCAAATCAAGCTTAATCCTTCATCACTTTCAAAAACACTTCCTTTGGAATATCAACTTTCCCGAGCATTTTCATCTTTTTCTTTCCCTTCTTTTGTTTCTCGCGCAGTTTCATTTTGCGAGTAATGTCACCTCCGTATAGATACCCCGTCACGTCTTTTTTAAGCGCGCTTAAGGTACGCGATGAAATTATCCGACCTAGGGCCTTACCTTGTATTTTTACGGTAAAAAGCTGTTTTGGCAGGACTTTGTAAAGTTTCTCCACAGAAGCCTCGGCCTCTTCATTTATCCTCCTTACGGAAACAACTTTGGCAAAAGCCGGAACCGGCTCCTCGGCCACGAGTATATCCAATCGGGCGACATCCGCATGACGATGCTCCACAATTTCATATGAAAGCGAAGCAAAGCCGGACGAGGCGCTTTTCAGTCGGTCAAAGAAATTTCTCATAAGCTCACGGAGCGGCATCAGTACTGAAAGTGATATTCTTTTTTCTCCGAAAAGATGAGAATCACCAACTTCCGCTTCATGCTCAAAAAAAAGTTGCATAATCGGGCTTACGTATTCGGGCGGAGTAATAACCGTCACCTTGGCCCAAGGTTCTTTCACCTCCCTGTAATTTCCGTGGTCAGGGAAAAATACCGGTGAATATACGGTTTTTGTTTCTCCTTTTAGATTGGTAACTTCGTAATTTATAGACGGAGTGGTGACAATAAGTTCCAGCCCAAATTCCCGGCGCAAACGCTCGGCGACTATTTCCAAATGAAGCATTCCCAAAAATCCGCTCCGGAAACCTCTGCCCAGAGTTCCTGATGTTTCCTCTTCAAAAACAAGAGAGGAATCGGAAAGCTTTAATTTCTGCAGTCCGTCCTTAAGCGCGTCAAAATCGTCCTGACTTTCGGGATAAAGCGAAGCCCAAACTACCGGTCTCGGCTCTTGGTAGCCCGGAAGCGGTGGCAATTCCCGCTTAGCTAGAGTAATCGTGTCACCGACTGAGGCAATTCCTGGTTTTTTGAGTCCGGTTATAATGTAGCCTATTTCACCGGCCGACAAAGATTCAATCTTCTTTTTATCAGGTGAAAACATTCCAACTTCCGAAGCAATAAATTTTTCTCCCGCCTGAATGAAAGAAAGTTCCTTGCCCGCTTTAAGAGTGCCGTCAAGCACTCTAACATAAACAATCACTCCTTGATGGTTGGAATATTCAAAATCAAAAACAAGAGCGCGAACGTCATTATCCCCATGGTAAGTTTCTTTAGGCGGGGGAATTCTTTCCACCACCGCCTGAAGCAATTCTTCCACCTTCTCCCCTGTCCTACCCGACACTTCCAAAACCTCGTCTTCGGAAATTTCTAAAAGTTCGGCCACTTCGGTTTTAACTTTCGCTGTCATTGCCAAAGGCGCGTCAATTTTTGAAATCACCGGAATTATCGTCACCCCTAAACTTCTTGCCATATTCAAGGTAGTAAGCGTCTGCGCCTGCACGCCCTGCGTCGCATCCACGAGCAAAATAGAACCCTCTACGGCCTGTAGTGCGCGAGAAACTTCGTAGGAGAAATCAATGTGGCCGGGAGTATCAATCAAATTCAGTACGTAGTCTGTAGTCTGTAGTCTGTAGTTCATCCGAACGGGAGTCATCTTTATGGTTATCCCGCGTTCTCTTTCCAAATCCATCTTATCCAACACCTGATCGCGCATTTTGCGCGTTTCTATGGTGTGCGTGAGCTCAAGCATCCGGTCAGCCAAAGTGCTTTTCCCGTGGTCTATATGGGCTATGATACTAAAGTTTCGAATATGTTTAAGGTCCATGAATTTTTATATTTTGTATTTCCACTACCACCTACAACCTGTCTCTACAATTCCGTCGGCTCCGGAGCGATGACTTCCGCCTTCCAGAAGCGGGCGCGAAGCGCTTTTACAATATCGGCAAATTCCTCGCTTTTGAGCGCGACCAAAACAATAACACCGGCGAAGATTCCAATAAGGCCCGCGAAAAATCCCTGCGAGAAAATTCCCCAAAATGTATCTAGACTGAATATCTTTCCAAATATCGTAAGCGCCAGATACGCGCCGAATCCAGACACAATCGCAGCAGAAAAAGATTCAAACGTAGTCCGAGTAAGTGCTTTGGGGATTGAATCCAGATAGCGCGATTCAAAATATACCCAGAGCGTGAAGGCATTTGCGAGTATTCCTATGGTGTAGGCAAAGGGAAGCATGAGAAGCGACGTCCCACGAAGACCATCCACTCGGAGAAGCGACTCAGTAAAATATTTTACAAAAGGAACTTGGTTGAAAATCTTAATCAGGAAAAATCCAAGCGTGGCCGTCAAAATGGCGAAAAATACATTAATGTACAGAGGAATGCGTGTCTCCCCCGCCGCATAAAATCCGCGGACCAGAATTAAAACCGCGCCCTGAGCGACCAAAGAAACAATAAACAAGGCAAGAGCGGCGGCAGTCAAGCGAGTATCGGTCCAGGAAAAAGCACCCGATCCCAGTACCACGCGCACGATCTGAGCGCGGAGCACGATAAAAAGCGCTGATATAGGCAAAGACCAGAATATTATATGACGGAGAGCGGAAACGATATGGACGGCAAATTCTCCGCGCATTCCACGGGAATAAAGACCAGCCAATGTCGGGAAAGCGGCCAGAGAGTACGACACGCCAACTATCGAGAGTGGTACTGACTGCAAATTAAACGACAGATTAAGTACCGATACCGAACCCTTTTCAATGAGCGTAGCGATGGCAATAAGGACGATAAAGGAAAGAAGGGAAACGGACAGAGTAACAGTTCTCGGCAACGAAAGCTTGATTACTTCTTTTACCGATTTAAAATCAACATTGAATGAAAACCGTGGCAAAAGCCTTCTCTCGGCTACAACCGGAAACTGAATCAAAGCGTGGAGCAAAGCGCCTAATATCACTCCGTAAACAAGGCCTTTCAGTCCAAATAGAGGATACCCTATTAGGATGCCAGCTATAATGCCGGCATTATACAAAACCGGCGCCAGAGCATACACGAAAAACTGCTTGAACACCTGCGTAATGCTACCAAACAAATTTGATATTCCCAGGATTATCGGGGACAAAAGCAAAATACGCGAAAGAGTTATAAGCTCGACCATTTCCTTTTCGCCGAAACCGGGAGCAATAAATCTGGCCAAATACGGCATGGCGAAAAAAGCAACCGCGGAAACTGTAAGTACCACGGCAAAAAATAAACTCCCCACGCTCCCCAGAAAACGCTTTGCCTCCTTGACCCCCTCTTCTCCTTCCCGGGAAAGGTACTTTGACAGAAAAGGTATGAGCACGGTAAGCGACACGAATGAAGCAATGCTTGTATATATGAGGTCGGGCACTCGGAATGCGGCATAGTACACGTCAAGAGTGGAGGAAGCGCCGAACAAGTGAGCAAGCAGGCGGTCGCGGACTAAAGCAAGTGCTTGTGACACAATGGCGAAAAACCCAAGAAGAAAAGCGGCCTCGTGGAGACCGCTAACTTCTTTTTTAAGGATGGAGAAAATTCTATTAACCATTTATTAACCCATGTCCCCGTCCGCCGGCCCTTCGGGTGCCATCTTTAAAGTTCGTCCGTAGTATTAACCGTTTCTTTTATCGGCGGAGCCTTCTTTTTTTCCGGAGCGTTATTCGGCGGAGGAACATTAGCGAAGGCGTCTTTACCCGCTCTTAGATTTTTGAGAATATTCTTTACCTCTTGGTTATCCGGATTAAGCTCTTCAATGCGGGCAAATTGTTTAATAGCATCATCCTCTCTCCCAACCTTGTCATAAGAGAGCCCTAGGAAATACATGGCATTTGCGTAATCGGCAGTAAGCGAGGTGGCCCTTTCAAGAGCCGTTATCGCGCCTTGGTAATCCTTTGCTGTGTATTTTAGAAGTCCCAGCTGGAAGAACAGGCCAACGTCATTTGGGGAAAGAAGGGAGGCCTCGTCCGTCCTCCTTATGGCTTCCGCCACATTACCTTCGCTCGCTTCAATCTGAGAAAGGAAGAACAGAGCGTCCGTGTAATTATTTTTGAGGGCCAATGCTTTATTCAAATAATCACGCGCTGTTTTATTGTTCTTATTAGCGACTTCGAGCCTGGCCAGCGTCAGGTAAATGAGAGGATTTTTCGGAGACACCGCGAGAGCCTGATTATAAGACTTGGAAGCTTCCTCATACGCTCCGCTTACTCCGAGGGGAACAACTGCTTCATATATACCTCCTAAATTCATCCAGTTAACGTAGTTAGTAGCATCATAATCCTTAGCGGACTGGGCGCTTTGAATAGCGCTACCCATGAGAGACGTGAACTGGGTTCTTGCTGTTTCTGGGGCAAGATTGCTCTGCTGGAGCAAGCTCCTCAGGCGGGCCACCGAAATTTGAGAGAGTCCGCGATAATAAACATCGTTTGCGCTTAGGCTGATTGCTTTATTGAGGGAAGCTTCTCCTTCATCAAGATTACCCCTGTCATTTACGGCTGCTACCGCTTTTTGGAAATTTACGACACTCAGGGTTTTTCCGACTGAAAGATATCCTAAGGCGGCTGAAGCCACTATGAGCAGTATCAGAACCAAAACGGAAACAAATCCGACCTTAGGGTTACCCAAAAGAGAGAACTCAAAACGGCGGGCCATATTTTCATTTACGAGAACGGAAACAAATATTCCGGTCATGAGAAAGGCAAGCGCCATTATTGTCACATTAGGCACATAGAAAATGGCGAAAAGCCATAGGTACAAAGCCGATAGAAAAGAAGACATGACCATGTACTGGGATACTCTTCCCGCACCGAAAGAAAGCACTGCCCGAGTACCGCGGTAAAGAAACGCCCCGAATAAGAAGAGCCATGCAAGCAAACCCAATATACCGGTGGTTACGATAAATGTCGGGATAAGACCTACTCCCGCGTTAAAATCCGTCGACCAGAAAATGGTCGTGTTGAGGACATCCGGCTTGTACATAGACCAAGCATTCGAGAAGCGATTAGGACCGCTTCCAAAAACCGGACTTGCGGATACAGCGCTTTTGGTTATGTCATAAGTGGCCGACCAAGACGGCCTTACTTCCACTTGAGTAGTCTTGAAACGATTGGCTAGCGAACCGCCTAAACCGCTTGCTGTAAGAGCAAAAAACAGCGCTATCAAAAAGACGATGAGAGCGACTCCGGGAACACGTGGCATACGATTGCTTATCGCCCCTTGAGCCTGGCCTAAGGTACCGTCAAATTTGTTCAGATATATCGCATAGACGAAAACTATGACAGACGCAACCGCGATTGCTATCCAGCCGAAAGTAAAGTTAATAACGGCCAAGAGGAATAAAGACAAAGCGAGAACTATATAAAGCAAGATTTTATACAGCCGGCTGAGTTCCAATGTCTCAAGCGTTGAAACAGAAAGTACGGCAATAAGACCGACAAACGTACTGAAATCATTCCATTTCCCAACCATGTTCGAAAGATTGTCCGTAAATATGCCGAAGGATAGGAAAGATGGGCCGGCAAAGAGCCTGATTACATGGTAAATAGCCAGCAAAGAGAAGGAGGCCAGAAGCGCCACGTATAAACGGAAAATTTTATCGCGGGAATCAGCAGTAATGGATGTCACAAGAGCAAGAAGGGCTGCCACCAAGATAAAAGCGAAAGTACCCACTTCAAACCCCTGGCCAAAGAGAGAGACACCCATAGTAGGAGAATTAAGTGAGGAAAGAAGGAAACTAAGAACTACGGCAAAAATACCGGCTATAATTATGCTTTTCGGCAATTTAACTGTTCCATCGATAAGACGCCCGACAAACCACAGTGCAAGCGCGATTAAAGTTATAATTGAAACAAAAAAGCTTTTGCCAACATCCAGAGAAATACCGCTCATCGGCAGAAAGAACAACGGCAAGAGAAAAACCAGACCGAGCACCAACCCGGACGACATATTATCCGGCGAAAACAGCTTTTTGAATCCTTCCATACGTTTATTTGTATAAAATTAACTGAATAAAGTTATCCCATTATATGGAACAATTGTGCAAAGCGCAATCATGGGGATAAAGAAAAAGCACCGCTTGACGCGGTGCCTTTTCATATGTTGTATTGAGCCTATAAGCCGAATTCTGTACCAATCTTGCCCGCCGCAAGCGGCTGTAAGATTGAGTATCCTGAGCGAAGTCGAAAGATTTCCCCTCGAAATACTCGGGACGCTCAATTTTGTACCCACCTCCGGTGGACAAAACTGGCGATAGTCATCTATCTGGACCCGATATTGCTACTGGGCTCAAGCGGCACTCCCCGATGCGAAGCATCGGACATTTAAACGTTTAAATATTTAAATATCCGGCGCTTCGCGCCGTAGGCACGGCCTTGCACACAAGTAAGGATTTAGCATCCGACGCTCTTTCGAGAGTCGGAGCCCCGACTATAACGTCGGAGCCGTTTCACCCCTTAAATTGCTTTAAGGACTCATCCCATAAGGATGCCCATCGCTTTCGGTTTGGGCGTCTCTGCTCGCACCTCTCGGATTACTCCGGACGGGTATTATCCGCTACCCTGCTCCCCTCACCAATTTTGAGTTGAATTCCTAAGGTTCGACCTTTCGGAATTCACAAGGTCGAACCTTGTAAACTCAAAATTGGTGAGAGGATGTGTTCGGACTTTCCTCCCCTCCCTACAAAAAAAGCAGAAAAGGGCGACTATCCAGCTCAACCCAAGTAGTATACTACAATTATCAGGAAAAATCAACTGTAAATCCTAAAAAACACCCCCGACGTCGGGGGTGTTTTTTTTGTAAGAAGCAATCTACTTTTTTAGATTTCACACACACCAGCCACGCAGGCAAGTTCCGCCTTATTGTCTATGTCATTTACTTTTTCGTATGTCACAATTTTTGAAAAATCTATATGCTCCCAGCGCTTGGCCATTTCAACATAAGTTTTCTCGTCAATTTCCTCGTAAGGAGCAAGCTGATACACATGACTGTCACGCGGCAAAAATGAAAGGCCTCCGACAATATCCCAATTCTTATAAACCCAGTGGCCAACATCAAGCCATTCTTTATCGCTTACTGAAATCGTAGTTGAAGGATTGTGATCGGTGTAATGTTCTTTGTACATCTTCCAGTATTCAAGCTGTTCAATAGACGTCAGGTCATTTTTAAAAACAGAAGACCTGGGAGCTCTCACTGGAAAATCAACCACATAAGTAGTCGCACCATCCATAGTTTGTCCCACTTCCGGATGGTAGATTACTCCCTGATCACGCAACATTTTGAAAAGTCCGTCGGTTGAGGCAATGCGCACCCGTCTAATATAAAACGGAGCATGTCTCGGATGCATACCGGAAGAAGAATCGACAGTTTGAGAAAGATTTCCCGACGGCTTCACGCAAGTGATGGCAGTGGATGCATTAATACCGAAACGCTTGGCATATTGCTGATTTATTCTGACGGATTCTTTTCTCAACTTGTCGAGAACCTCAGGCTTGCGGACTATCGGGCAATCCCACTGACCTGAAATGGAAACTCCAAGCAATCTCTCTTCCTCGCAATTTTCTTTCCATTCTTTGGAAAGATACGGAAAATTGGTAAGGGTGGACTGGTATGTCCCGATAATAGTGGCTATACGGATTTTGCGAAGCAATGATTCCACGCTATCTCCAGGCCGGGCAATTATTTCGGAGAGGTTGCAGAATTGCTTTGATTGAAGAACTATTTCTCCGCAAGGATTCACCCCGACCAGACCCGTCATTCTGCCGTTAGTCACGTACTTTTCCAAATGCGGAAGCCTGCGTTCCGGCACGGTCCTCGATAGAGACCCTCGGTTAAAAATTCCGCGCTCTCCCGATTTTGATTTAATCAGGGCCACCCACTCATCCAAGAACTCCTCCGCAGACGGCTTTTCGGTATAAACCGCAGAATTATTGGCAAGCTGGCGCTGCGGATCGGTGAAGTAAAATGGACCTTTTTTGCAATCTCTCATCTCCGTATCCCCTAAATCGGACAGCGATATGAGAGCGCTCCGGCGAACTCCTCCGGCAACCACGCATTCTCCTATTTTACAAATAATGTCGTGAGCATCGAGAGTGGAAAGTTTTCTTCCTTGCTTCTTAAGCATTTTTTCCTTGGTGAAAGAAATCACATCCCTTATCGGATCCGGGCCAGAAGATTTTCCACCCATGGTTTTAAGCCTAGCTCCAGCCGGTCGTAATTTTGAAAAATCAAAATTAATGTCTTTTCCCTCGGACCAAGTTTTCATTCCAAGCACCAGCGCGTCAGCCCACCCTTCTTTTGAGTCATGTACGACATGTGCCGGCAATTTTTTTCCAGACTGATATTTTATTGAAGGCAGTTGATCTATGTTTTGATTCTCAACCGTATAGCCGACTCCCGTACCGCACATTGATATGTACATTATCTCTCCGAAATCCTGCCATTTCGCCGGAGCAATAAAAGAACAGTTGTAAGCACAAACATTTGTCGCGCGAGAAGCTGCACCCGCAAACTGAAACAATCTCATCGACGGCATCGCTTCCTGTTTCAAAATTGCTTCGCGGACTTCGACATATTCCGACTCCTTCAATTTCTTGCCGAGATTTTCTCTCATGTAATCCATGTAGCGGTCGACTGTTTCTATCCACGTCTCGCGGCGGCTTTCTCCTTCAATCCATCTGGAATAAGTTCTGTAATAAATAAACTCGCCCAGAGCGTTCCGGAAATATTTTTTACTGTCTTCCGTAAGTTTGCGCACATGGTCCGGCACTTGCCCGATTTCACGACGCAAACGTGAACGTTCCTCGCGGTAGAGAATGTACGCTTTGGAAGTTTTGACAAAATCTTCTAAAATAAGCTCTTTTTCGACTATATCCTGAATTCCTTCCACTGTCGGAACAAAATTTTTTACCAATTTTCCCACTCTGACAAGTTCCGATTGCACTTTGCGCGCGATATAATCCGCTTCTTTTTTTTCTCCTTCTCCCGTTGCAATCATCGCCTTATACACGGCGACCGAGATTCTTTCTAAATCAAAATCAACAACTGATCCGTCTCTTTTCAAGACTTTTTTTATCGGAGATGCGATACCGGACGAGACCTTCACTGCTGACTTTGTTCCCTTGGACATAATGAGCTATTTAAAATTAATGGTAAGTTTTAGTGTTACCATTCTACATCATTGAATGAATTTTGCACCCTGTTGATAAGTAGTAAATTCAGCGCACAAAATGAAAAAAGCGGAGTGTAAACCCACACACTAAAAATACTGTTATTCTGGCGGGCAAAAAGAACTCCTACTTCAGGAAGTATTCAAAAATTAGGCAAAAAGATATTTTGTATTTTTAGCGTACGGAGAAACCCTACCCGCAAGTACCATTTCGGCAGGTTAGGGCAAACCCAGTACACGGATAAACTTCACTTTGTCTCCAATTTTCACGCTATTCTTTTTAGAAAAACCGGACGGAGCTTCAAACACGTATTTCACAGGTTCGGATGGCGAAAAAGTCGTAGGATAAGTCTCTGGAGATAGCTCTCCATCTATGGAAACGACATTAAGGTCGTCATTTATCCAAATTATGTCTATTGGAAACAGCATGTCTTTCATCCAAAATGACGGCATACCTGATGTTTCAAATATAAACAACATGCCCTCATTGTCTTTTAAGCCCAGCTTGCCAGATAGACCCTGCTCCCTCGATAAGGCGGTATCGGCAATATCAACATAGACAATAGTCCCATTTATATTTACCTGTGGTTTTTCCTGAACGGAAGAATTTTTGTCTCTTACAGATAGCCCTAAAACTACAATGATGATAAAGGACAATATTAAAAAGAAACTTATTTTTGAATTTGGCATAAATTGTCTGTTATGATTCTAAAGGACACGAGGTCCACCTTTTATCACTTAAAACACAAAACTTGTAACTTTTTAACGCGCAAATAAATTATAGGTCCTGAATTTAAAGTTTCAAGTTATAAGTTACAAACCCTGCGCCTTGCGCGCTGCTTTATTCCGTTCCAACTCATTCAGGTATTTTTTGCGTAATCTTACGGACTCTGGAGTGATTTCCAAATATTCGTCCACTGCCATCACTTCAAGCCCCCTCTCTATTGAAAGCTTCCACGCTGGAGTAAGAGTGATAGCTTCGTCGGAACCGGAAGCTCTCATATTGGTTAGTTGTTTGCCTTTAGTCGGATTAACAGACAAGTCATTTCCCTTAGCCACATTCCCTATGACCATACCCTCATACACTTCAGTTGTCGGCTCGATATAAATCACTCCTCGTTCTTGTAAATTCCAAAGGGCGAAAGCAAGCGCCTTTCCACTCGCCATTGAAACCATGGAACCGGTATCTTTTTTATCCACCTCGCCAGCGTAAGGACGAAAGCCAATAAAGTGACTGCAAAGTATTCCTTCTCCCTTAGTGTCAATGACAAACTCTCCGCGGTAACCCAAAAGTCCCCGCGTCGGCATTTCAAATAAAATACGGGTAAGGCCGTCTTTCTCAATCATGGAAGTCATGAGTCCGCGCCTCCGGCTTAATTTTTCAATAACACTGCCGGTAAAAGCGCTGGGTGTGTCCACGGTAATTTCCTCAAAAGGCTCATATTTCTGGCCATTTTCTTCCCTGATTATGGCCTGAGGCTGTGATACCTGAAGCTCGTAACCCTCTCTTCTCATGTTTTCAAGCAAAATGGCAATGTGGAGCTCCCCGCGACCGTATACCTTGAAGTAGGTCCGCCCGTCCTCCTCTGCTAAACTAGCATCGCCCGAGAAATCTACTTTAAGCCCCACGTTTATTTCAAGTTCTTTTTCCAGACGGTCTCGAATTTGACGTCCGGTAACAAATTTACCCTCTCGTCCGGCAAACGGAGAGTCATTGACTAAGAACTGGAGGGATATTGTCGGTTCATCGACATGAATAGCCGGAAGAGGCGCGCTTTCTTCGCTTGAAGAAATTGTTTCTCCGATAAAGATATCCGGAATGCCGGCTATCATGACAATATCTCCGGCCGTGGCTTCCGCCGCTTCTTTTCTAGTCATTCCTTCAAAAGTGAAAAGTTTGGTCAGCTTGCCTTTGCGTATTCCTCCTTCTGCCCCTTTAACGAAGGCCTGCTCTCCGCTCTTAAGCGTCCCGCTATAAATTCTTGCTACAGCCAACCTGCCCAGAAAATTGTCATACCCAAGATTAAACACCTGCGCTTCGAGTCCTTCTCCTTCCTTTCCTCCTCCTGCTTCGGGAACCTCGCTCAAAATAACATCAAGTAAAGGATTAAGATTATCCGACTTGTCTTCAAGATTCAGTTTAGCGATACCTTGTCTTCCAATCGTGTAGACGGTTGTAAAATTCATTTGTTCCTCGCTTGCGCCAAGTTCAAGAAAAAGTTCCAAAACCTCGTCCACCACTTCTTTGGGCCTTGCCGCCGGCTTATCTATCTTATTTATGACAACAATAGGCTTCAATCCTATCTCCAGAGATTTCTTGAGAACAAACCTAGTCTGGGGCATCGGCCCTTCCTGCGCATCCACCACAAGCAAGACAGAATCTATGGAGCGGAGAACGCGCTCAACTTCCGAGCCAAAATCGGCATGTCCTGGCGTGTCCACTATGTTTATTTTCGTAGAATCTCGTCCCGAGTTTATCGAGGAATAAAAAAGAGAAGTGTTTTTGGAGTAAATAGTAATACCGCGCTCTCGTTCAAGCGCGTTTGTATCCATGGTAAATCCCTCCTCCACCATGCCGTTTTGCTTCAAAAGAGCATCTGTAAGGGTGGTCTTACCGTGGTCAACATGGGCTATTATCGCTATGTTTCTTATCTGCATGTTAGTTAAATATGGTCAACGCCTGCCCCGTAGCAAGCGTAACCGCTTTACTACTGGGGTGAGCAATAATTGCGATATTACGAATTTGCATATATTTTTACCCTGATGGCGATATTTGCCCCGCAATAATCGTAATTGCTTTACTCCCTAGGTTTCGAATTGGGGTCATTGCCAACAACAAAAAATGCTGGCAGGCCAGCAGGATTATCCACCTACTATAACAAAAAGTGGCTTCAAGTCAACACTTTACGACTTTTTGTTGTCCTGGCGGCTACAGCCCTATTTCCTTAAGGAAGGCTCTGTTATTCGGGGCACGACCTAAAAATTTTTTAACTGAGGCCAACTCTTCCCTCCCACCTCCAACTTCAAGTATCTCTCGTCTGTAATCTCTTCCCGTTTTCGGGTTAAGCAACCCTTCTCTTTTAAACCGAGTGAACATGTCGGAAGCGTAAACCAGCGACCACATGTATGAATAGTACCCTGCGTCGTACCCGCCCATAAGATGGCCAAAGCCGGCTGGAAAAATAGCCGTTTTGGGAATTGAGATTCCGGAATAATCTCTGGTGATTTTTTGGTGAATTTTGTCTATGCGTGAAATATTTTTCCTGGAATGTATGAACCAGTCAAAATAACCTAAAGCAAGCTGTCTCATGCTGTGAATTGCCACCATATAATTTTTTACCTTTAATAAATTCTTTAGGTCCTTCTCGGGAAGAGGCTTGCCGGTTTTGTAGTGCCGAGACAAAAGCTTAATCATCCGCCTGTCCCAAACCCAATTCTCAAGCATTTGCGACGGCGCCTCGACGAAATCCCAGACAGTATTGTACCCGGACTGCGAAACATACCGTCCTTTGGTAAGGGTAGCGTGCATTACATGTCCAAACTCATGAAAAAAAGTTTCCACATCCCCGTGAGAGAGAAGGGAGGGCACTTTGGGACGCGGTTTTGGAAAATTCGCAATCATAAGCGCAAGCGGAGCATTATATTCCTCTCCCCGCCATCCTTCTATCCTGCCGGTGATAATCTCGTTCGCGCAGGCATGCCCATATTTATTTTTGCGCGGATAAAGATCAAGCATGAAATACGATTTTATTCCGCCGTTTTTCTCTTTGACAGCGTACACTTCCACGTCTTCGTGCCACACTGGATACCCTTTCAATTTTTCAAATTTGACTCCGAAAAGTTTTTGATATATCTCAAATGTCCCTTTTATGACCTTGTCAAACGGAAAGTATTCCCTTATTTTTTCGCTGTTTATATTGAATTTTTTCTCTTTAAGGCGTTCGCTCCAATAAGCAGTATCGTAATAGGTCAAACCGACATTTTTATCCTTTGTCTCCTTCTTTTTGAAATCAGTAAGTTGCTTAATTTCTTTTAAAGATTTTCTCTTTAATTTTCTAGAAAGACCGAGGATGAAGTCGCGCACTTTTTTCGAATTTTTCGCCATTCTGACTTCGGTGACAAAATCAACATGGTTTTTATAGCCCAAAATTCTAGCTCTTTCTTCACGTAACTTGATGGCTCTTTCAAGTATCAAAAGGTTTTTTATCCCGCCCTTTCGATAATTCTTTTCCGCAAGCTCTTTGCGCTTGATATCGCTTTTAGAGTGGGACATGAACGGAAATAGGTCGGGGTACTCAAGCGTCACCTTATAATTGCCTTTCGCGTCACGGGACAAACCGTTTATGTAATTCTCCGGAAGCCCATCGAGTTCGCCTCTGGTAACTATTATATGGTCATGGTAATCATTCAGATTTTTTGAGAAGTCGCTTGAAAGCTTTGATAGCTTTTTGATAATTTCTTTCAGTTTTTTTTGTTTTGTTTTGGGCAAATCAAAACCCATCCGCCTATAACCGATCAAAAAATCCTTAAGTAGCATTCTCTCTTCAGGTAATAATTTTTCCTTTTTATAATTCGGGCCATCTCTGTACTCAAGCAATGCCTTGTATATCCCTTTGTCGTAGCCGATATCAACCATCTTCTTGCTGATTTCATCAAGTGCTTTTTTGGAACTTTCTCTTACCGATTCGGTGGAAGAAACAGAAAGGAGGACTCCGAGTGATTTTAACGCCGTGTCAAAGAGATAATCCGACGCCTCGAGCGCGTATACCGTATTTTCAAACGTCCTTTTCTCCCTGGGTATGGATTTTATTTCCGCGTAAACCTTTTTCTTATGGGCAAGAAATTTTTCCGAAATTTTATTTATTTTCGAAGCCGTCCATTTGGTCCAGAGGAAATCTTTCGGTTTGTAGATTCTTACTTTCATGTTGAATAACAATAGCAAAAAATTAAGTGTATCGGAAACTTTCCCGTCCGCGAGTACTCGCAGGCAAAAAAAGCCCCCTTGCGAGGGCCGGGTGAAACAAGAGAAACATAGGACGACAATCAATGCTCTTCCGTGACCCTCCACGCGCGTCCGCCGTCCACGGTGATGCAGGCGCCATTCACCGCGCCCGCCTGGAGGATCAAGCTAATAGCCTTCGCCACTGCGTCGCCACCAATCCAAGGCTTGAGATTGACCTTTGGCAGATTAATCTCGTCCCGTATTTTTCCAATCGCTTCGGCTGAAGCGGTCGGGGGTGGTTCAATCGGGCCGTTCAGGATGGCGAAAAATCGGAATCCAGCTTTCCCTTCTAGGACGGCGTACTGCCTCACAATAGCGGAGATATGCGCCTTCGATATCGTGTAGGCCACGAGACCTCTGGGGTAAACACCACCACCATGAATGAACGCGTCGCCCACGAAGACGATGGTTCCGGTCTTGCCGTCCCCCCTCATGCGATGAAGGGCGGCCTCGGTCACCAAGACGACCGCCTTTGCGTTCGCGGAAAGATTTCTGTCAAAAGCTTTTGCCTCTGCGTTCAGACGTTCGAATAAGATTGGGTTCTTGGGCATAGAAACCGGTTCAAAGACGGCCGCGTTATGAATTACCACGTCGGGCGATATGTCCCCGAAAAGCAAAGAAACATCGCTTTCTTTCGACAGGTCACCTGACACGAGCTTCACTTTCACTCCGTGCTTCTTGCCGGCCTTGAGGACATCCTTCTTGACCCTTTCGGCTTCCGAAAGATCCGAACGGTAATGGAGGTATACGTTCGCGCCCAGGCCTGCCATATGGCAGGCGATATTCGCCCCCACACGACCCTCCCGTCCCGATCCCGTCACCAGAAACCACAGTCCTTTGAATGGCATTTCAATTTTCGATGTGTACTTAGACATTGGAATTGTCCCTTATAATATCTGACTATCCTGTAAACTACCAGCCACGAATCATTAAAGCAAGAACTCTCGGCGAGACGTTCTTATAGAATACTGCGGAGGTGGAGAGATTCTGTCAGGAATAATTTTCTGCTGTGCGGAGGGTAAGGGATTCGATAATCATAAGTAA
>CAYHZS010000003.1:0-29726 GCA_964361185.1 uncultured Candidatus Saccharibacteria bacterium | reverse complement strand
CTGTCCGCTTCACATATTGATTGATATACCCACTCATTCTTACAAATTTTTTCCAACTCCCTTTCTTTGGCCGGTTTCAAACCTTGAAGTAAACGGCTTTTCTTGGGGCACTCCATGGTTTATGATTTTAAATTACGGGTCCTTGCTCGCCCTGTATGTCGTTTTGTCCCGCAGGGAATTCAAGGACTCTCTCAGAATCGTCTTAGGGGTTCTTTCCCTTATTCTTATAGCGTCGTTCGTTTTTACCAGAAGTTGACTGTATTTTGAGCAAGGCTCAATCTCGCCCCAAAGCGAATTTCATTAGAAGTTTAGTGTGGTATAATAATAGTCAATAATAACGCTATGGCAAGAAAAACCCTTGTCTTGATAATAATAGGAATCGTCGCTCTAATTTCCGCGTTCCTATTTTTTACCGGCAGAGAGGAGAATAAGCCGGTGCTAACCATTGATACTCCGAGGACGGCTTGGCTTGAAGTTATAAGGCCGGCTGTATCCCGCGCGGGTGAAAACATGAAGGAACTTTCAAGCGGAGACGAAGTATTTTCTGGCATGACTTTGTATGTGTCGAAGGATGGGCAAGCAATCATTCATTTTCCCGACGGGTCAATTTTGCGTGCTGATTCCGATACTACGATTAAAATTGATGAAAGTTATTTTGAACCGAAATCGGAAACACTTTCCGTAAAAGTTACGCTCATGGGAGGGAAAGTCTGGTCCAAAGTTATAGCATTGGTTGGCTCCGCTTCGGTTTGGCAAGTGAAAACATCAAGCGCGGTAGCGACAGTGCGGGGCACATCTTTTGGCACGGAATATATCGCCGGCAAATCAATGTTTTTGGGCTCGGAAAACGAGGTAAAGGTGGCGGTGGTTGATCCTAAAACGGGGAAGATAAAAAAAGAGACTGAAGCGTCCCTTATTTCGAAAACAATAATTGAAGTCAAAGACGCGGATATGGAGAAAATCGCGGCAACGCCCGCTCCACTCGCTGTATTTTCCGCTCCGAGTATTATTACGGACGCCAAGTGGGTTAGGGAAAACCAGTCGGCGGACGAAGAAATGGGCAAAATAATTTCCGAGATGAGGGATGAGGAGGGAAGCGACATAGGAATGCGTGAAAAAATGCGCGAATTAAACGAGAGGAGACGAGAGGAATTAAAAAAAGAGACGAAGAGTGAAATCGATGAAATAAAAATCGAAAAGACGATTGAAAAATCCGTCGAGCGTCTAAAAGAAATAAAAAAAGAGGTTGAAAAGGAAGAAGCTGAAGAAGAAGCAAATACCGAGACTAAAGATACGCCGAAAACTACTGTTGATACAGATTTGAAGTCAACGACTGAAGCTGGAGCGGTAACTGCGCCATCTACGGCTACAGTTAAATCAACAGCAAAACCGACCAGAGCCTACATCAAGGGTATCCAATCCGGCGCGGACATAATGGAAGATTCAAAAATTCCCCTTAAGCTTATATTGGTCCTGAGCGACGGCACGGAGCGTGACATTACTTCTTCAGCCAAATGGGCAGTGAAAGGAAATATCGGCCCAGTAAGTACAACGGGGATATTCTCTCCGTCTTTCAAGGAAGAGGAGGCCGAAATGGAATCGGTTCTTGGAGAGATTTCTGCTACAGCTTTGATTGATGGAGTGAGTCTCTCTGCGCCAGGAATTACCGTGAAAGTGGTGCATTTTGTGGAAGAAACAGAACTTAGAGGATGACATGAGTCGTAAAAACCACACCGCGGTGTTTTTGCTGATCGGCGCGGCGGTAGTCGCGCTCGTGTTTTTTTCTTTCAAGTTGTCTCTATGGAGCGGTCCGGAGGCATTCATAGAGGACCGGCTGGTAAGTCCCAAGGGGGTAAGGAGCGATATCGTTATAGTCACGATAGACAGCGATTCCATAAATAAAATCGGCCAGTGGCCGTGGCCGAGAAAAGTATTTGCTGATTTTGTCAGTCGAGTAAAACCGGCTAATCCCAAAGCAGTAGCTTTTGACGTAGTCTTTTCGGAGAAATCGAGATTCGGCGAGGCGGATGACTTTGCTCTTTTATCGGCAATAGAAACGTTGCATATTCCGGTAATCATGCCGGTGGAGGGAAATGCTTTGGAAATAGGGGACGAAATATCCGCGCCTAAAATTCTTGCTCCACTTAAGATATTTACGGAAATAAAAAATGTCCATTTGGGCCACGTCAATTTGATATTGGACAGGGACAATGTGGTGAGATCATTTCCGCCTGAAATCAAGTCCGGCGCGGATATATATGAATCTTTTGCCGTACTTTCGGCGGAGAAAGCTGGATACAAAATTCCCGAATTAAAGAGAAACGCGAGCGAGCGAATTGTCTACAGTGGTCCATCCGGAGCAGTGAGAAGAATTCCTTTTTATCAGGCACTATCCGGGAACCCTGAAGTTTTTTCCGGCAAGCTTATTTTTATAGGCGCGACCTCTCCGGATTTGCACGATGAAATGCCCACCCCTCTTTCGGGCGGGACGGCCATGGCTGGCGTTGAGATTCAAGCAAACATCGCTTCAATGATGATTGAAGGCAGAAGCATAAAGAATGCGGGCACCGCAGTGCAATTCTTGATTATTGTTTTACTTTCTCTTATACCAGCGCTCTTTTTTGCTTACATTTCATCTTCAATGAGAGCGCTTGGAATGAGCGCCGTTTTGGGAATTCTTGCGAATATAATATTTTTCTACGTGTTTGAAAAGGGAACTGTCGTAAATATTTTCCATTCCAATCTGGCGCTCGTGTTTTCATCGGCTTCACTTTTTTCATATAAATATGCCGTTTTGGAAAAGTCTCGCAGAGAAATGAGAAATATTTTCGGCAAATATGTATCGCCCACGGTACTGGAATCCATTTTGGCCAATCCGGAAAAAGTAGCGCTCGGCGGAGAAGAAAAAACCATAACGGTGCTTTTTTCCGACATACGCGGTTTTACCACGCTATCGGAAAAAACTACTCCGCAGGAATTGGTTTCGGTTTTAAACAGATATTTTACGCTGATGACCGGGGAAGTATTGGCAAACGGGGGCGTGCTCGATAAATATATCGGGGACGCGGTGATGGCCTTTTGGGGAGCGCCTCTTTTAGACGAGAGCCAGGCAGACAATGCTTTTAAAGCGTCGCTTGGGATGCTTGAAAAGCTAAAAATTTTCAACGAAGAGCTGAAAAAAGAAAAAGGTATAGAGATAGATATAGGAATAGGTCTTTATACGGGGCCTGCTGTAGTGGGGAATATCGGTTCGTTGCAGAGGTTTGATTATACGGCCATGGGAGACACGGTAAATGTGGCCTCGCGCTTGGAAGGTTTAAATAAAGAATATAAAACGCACTTGATAATAGGCGAGACAACTAAAGAGAAAATCACTCTTTCTTCGAATTTCAAAAAAATAGGAGAAACTCACGTAAAAGGGCGAGCGGAACCCATAATGATTTACACAATAGAAGAGTAAATAATTATGGTAAAATATAATTGATGACATTATATTCGCTATTCATAGCTTCACACATTATCGGCACTATTTTGGGTGCTGGGGCGGCTACATTTGCCGAGATTTTTGTGATTAAAGCGCTCAAAGACGGGGTAGTGGAACCGCTTGAGAGCGATTACCTGAAAACTATTTATACTGTGCTTCGCGTGGGGCTTATTGTCGCGGTAATTTCCGGATTCGGTTTTCTGTTTCTTTACCGCATACAGGGTTTGGAAGGGCTTATTTACGAAACAAAACTTTGGGCCAAGCTCACGGTCGTAATGATTCTACTTATTAACGCCATAATGCTTCAGGCGCGCAAAATTCCGCTTCTTTGGGGTAGCGCGATTTCCTTCACTTCGTGGTATACAGCAGTGTTTTTGGGGCTATTCCGCGGTATTTCCGCGCCGTATTTTGAAATACTGGCTTGGTATGTTTTGGCGATTGTGGCGGTGGGGTTTGTTCTTGATAAAATCCATAATCATTTTGGCGTAAAAATATGACACCTATTTTAAGCACAATTCTTTTAACTCACGTAGTTTTCGGTATTCTGGCCGTGGCTGGGATGTATTCCCTTTGGATGATGCTCCTCAAGCGAGAGCCGAACTCCGCGAACCTAAAACGTTTTTCTTTATGGAGCCTGGTTTTTATTTTAATTTCATGGATTTCCGGTGCTTATTACTATTTGACCTATTACGGCGCGGCGGTAAAACCTGTGATAAAGGGCGGGGCATATCCTTGGGCGCACCTCGTTGTAATGGAGGCCAAAGAGCACATTTTTCTTTTTTTGCCGTTTTTGCTTGCCGTGGTATTGGTGGCGGTAATATTCTCCGGAACCAAATTAGGTCAAGACGAAAAATTAAAAAGCGCACTTACTTTTCTTGTTGCGGTAATGACAATTATTGGTATTGCCATAACTTTATCAGGATTGGTAATATCTGGGGCGGTAAGGTAATCAAATGGCCATTAAAACACTAAAATCAGCAATTTGGGGAGCGACAGCTAGCATTTTAACCACGACCGTTATTACGATATGGGGTGAACTTAACGCGCCCCTCAAAAATTGGCTGGCATCCACTTTTACCCATCACTGGTTGGGAAAGAGCATAATTTCCGTAGCGGTATTTTTCGGCGTCTGGTTAGTTGTGCATATTGTGTCGCGCGCCCCGAAATCGGAAGACAATAACGGGGTAGTCTGGTTATTAAAATTTTTGGCATGGATAGCAATTTTGTCGGCTACATCACTCGTTGTTTTTTATCTATACGAATTCTTTAAATAAAAAATAAAATGCAAAAAAAGAAAGTATTGGTGTTTCTCGGACACTCGGATAAAGAAACGCTTTGCGGAGAGTTTGCTAGCGCCTATGAAAATGGGGCGCGCGAGGGCGGACATGAGGTGAGGCGGGTGAATATAGGAGATATGCAGTTTGATCCGATACTTCATAAGGGATACAAGGTTATACAGGAGCTTGAGCCGGATTTGTGCAAACTACAGGAAGATTTCCGCTGGGCGGATCATATCTGCATCGTTTATCCGAATTGGTGGGGGACGATGCCAGCAATCTTGAAGGGCCTTTTTGACCGTTTTTTTATTCCCGGTTTCGCTTTTCGTTTCAATAAAGACAAATGGGGCTGGCAGGCGCTTTTGGGTGGGCGCACGGGGCGCGTGGTGATTACTATGGACCAATCGCCTATGCTTTCGCGTATTCTTTTCGGAGATAATTCCAACGAAATACGAAGCGCGATTTTGGGCTTTGCCGGAGTAAATACCAAAGTGACCAAGCTTGGACCACTCAAAAATTGTACCCCAGAGAAAAAAATCACGCTGGACAAGAAACTATTTGAGATGGGGAAAAGAGCAAAATAGGCTCGCAATGAAAAACCCCGCCAAAGCGGGGCGTATGGAACGGAATTTTGAGCTAAAGGGACGTTTTTGTGCGCCTATTCAAAACGCCACGCCAAATTCGGCAATCTTGTTGCATCACCACTGCAGTTTTGCAGGAAAACAATCCTTGTGCCTAAGGGCGGGGCAAATTGTTTGTGCTCTTCGCTTGGCAACACAATCTCGTCGTTTATATGGATGTCGACCGCGAAAGGCCGATCCTCCCGCTTTATCGGAATTTGCGCAGCAATATTTTGCAGCATTTCGGCGATGCTTGCACTGGGAACTGTGAAATATTGCACCTTGCGTCTAATGCAGTAAAGCGCGATTATTGTTTCGTTTTCCATCAGTTCCTCCGTAAGGTCATGTTTGAACGAGCATTCTTAAGTGAATTTACATATATAAAAAGTGCAAGTCAAGCAGAATATTTTTTTAGATTTGTTAGTTGTCATTAATTGTTATATGTTATTTATTAACAACCATGAAACTATCCATCGGAATTGTAGGTTTGCCGAACGTCGGTAAATCCACCCTATTTAACGCGCTGACTAAAAAATCCGTGCCGGCGGAGAATTATCCGTTTTGCACCATTGACCCGTCGGTCGGAATAGTTCCGGTGCCGGATGAGCGCTTGTGGCAACTTTCAAAACTTTCCAATTCAGCAAAGACTATTCCCGCAGTAATTGAGTTTGTGGATATTGCCGGTCTCGTCAAAGGCGCGGCGGAAGGGGAGGGTTTGGGCAATAAATTCCTTTCACACATCAGAGAAACGGACGCCATAGCGGAAGTAGTACGCATATTTGAGGACGACAAAATAATTCATGTAGAAGGTAAAATTGACCCGCTTGGCGACATTGGAGTCATCAATGCCGAACTCATGCTCGCTGATTTGGAAACTTGCACAAAGCGCCTCGGTAATATAGGCAAGGAGTTGAAAAAAGGCGACAAAGACGCGATCTTAGAAGAATCAGCGCTCAAAAAAATTATCCAAGACCTACAGACCGGCCTATTCGTACGAATGGGCCGATTAGATAAAAACGAAGTGCCATTTATCAAGCAGTTGAATCTTTTGACCAGTAAGCCGATTCTTTATGTTCTGAATAAAAAAGCAGGAGCTAAAAATTTGGACGAAGCAAAAGACGAGCGATGGGAAAAACTCTTGGAATTCCTAAGATTTGGAGGTGAAACCTCCAAATACATTATGGTGGATGCTAAAATCGAGGAAGAGCTCAAAGATTTTGAAGGAGAAGAAAGAGATATTTTCCGTAAGGAATTATCCGCCGGAACAGACGACGGAATTAATAATTTGATAAAAGAGAGCTATAAATTACTTGGTCTGGAAACTTACTTCACTACCGGAGAAGATGAGACCAGAGCATGGACTATCCCCATAGGTTCAACCGCACCGGAAGCCGGCACCGCTATCCACACTGATTTTCACGATAAATTCATACGTGCCGAGGTTGTACATTGTAGCGATTTACTCCGCGAGGGTGGTTATCCACAATCCCGCGCCAAAGGGCTTGTCCGCATCGAAGGGAAGGAATATGTGGTAAAAGACGGCGATGTTATTGAATTTAAAATCTAAAGTGAGATAATAAATGACATGGATCCCGTAGTAGCCCTGTAGTAGATCTATTTAAAATTATAAATCAATGTCGATTATATGTAATAATAAAATACTCCAAGGTTCGCTCTTAAATAGCGGATTCACTACGGGGTCACTACAGGATGGAAACAGGTAAAATTATAGCTCTTATCATACTGGGGATAGTTCTTCTGCTCGTCTTTCAGGCTGTTAAGCCCGGGGGACCTCTATCCGAGTGGATGAAACAAATTAGTATCGGTAATTTGCAGTTAAACAAGGTACCGACTGGCTACCAACCTGTGGGCGGAGGTACGGTAAACACACCCACCTCAACGGCATATACCTACCAGCTTGTCGATACAACGACTAGGTCGGGCATGGACGCGTACGGAAAAATATATTACAACGCGAGATTAATCCGAGTCTACGGTGATGGGCGTACGGAAATTGTTGTAGATAATTTTAAAAACAGGTTTTCCGACATATTACTCGAACCTAACCATATGCTGACAGAGTATTATTTTCCGCCGAGTTCGGATGTCCTTTACTTCAGCTTTAAGGGATATTACGCAAGTGGGGTAGGAAATAGATATTATATATACCGCTACAACACTAAGACGGATGAAATGAGAAATCTTTTTTCGAATAAATATCTCACTTCCTATGCGTTGCCATCGCCGTTTAATAGGCTGTTTTTGCTTGCCGTTGATGACGACACGATGAGCACTTACCAACGTTTATATCTGGTAAATTTGGAGACCGACACCGGACGAATACTTGTCCAATTGGGAAGCAATGAAACATTGGCAACCTCTCTCTTGGATTTTTCCGGGGTAAAACCGCCCGCAAATTTATCTTGGATAAGCGCGAATCAAATAGGGTACGGAGTGTATCGATATCAGGGAGGAATAAACGTGCTCAAAGAGCGAAGGGAGTTGTCGATCTGATATTAGTTTGCTTTGCCCGATTTCTTCAGCTCTTCAATTTCGCGCACAATTGTAAGAAGAGACTGCTCTATCTTTTCCAGCTTGGCGTTATCCGTCGACTCTGTGTCTTCTAGGTCGCTAATTTCTTCCACATCCTCCTGGATATCTTCCACATGCTCCTGAATACCTTCGATATCCTCGGAAATTTCCTCGATGTCCTTTTCAACTTCGCGGAGCTGGGCAGTGTTTCGGTTAATGGTTAATTGTATGAAAATGGCGAGATATATCGCTTCTAGCGACACCACGGTAGTGAGAACAAGAAGCACTTTTTCAAAACTGACACCCAGAAAAACGAGCATAAAACTGCCAATAAAAAGAATCGTGTGGACTACGAGGGACGAAGTGGAACCAATCCACCTGGTAAATGACGCAGAGGCTTTTTCGAGATCAAAAGGCATGGTTTGTATATAACACCTATAACACAATTTTTGCCTTTTTGCATTTTTCCTCGGTGCTGTATATAGTTAAATTATCTTTAGTCGCTAATTTTATTTATATGGACAATCAACCAACAAACCAAACTCCAATAATGGGGACAAGAGCTCGCTCGTTTTTCAAATGGATATTAGTCGCTGGCCTCGTTATTGTTATCAACTTATTCTTCTATTTCGCCGTAGACGCTTTTTATAAGCAACCGAAATACGAAAATTTCTGCAAAAATGAACAGGTCCGTCCGTTGGTTAAAACTCAAGATGAATGTGTGACAAAAGGCGGGCAATGGACAGAAACTCTTGAAGGTAAAGGCATAATTTGGGATAAGAGCGACCCAAGCAGGCCGGTTGCCTTGCCTGCGCCACAAAATGATGTGGTTGGTTACTGCAATGAATACTTTACCTGCCAAAAGCAGTTTGATGACGCCAATAAAGTCTATAACAGGAATATCTTTGTCATAATGGTGATTTTGGGGGCGACCCTCATCATGGGCAGTTATTTTGCGGCCGTATATGGCGCCGTGTCTCTGGGTTTTGCCTTGGCTGGAATCCTATCTCTTGTTATCGGTTCAACCCGATACTGGTCCGATATGGATGAAAGAGTGCGTGTGATTGTTCTCGGCGTGGCATTGGTGGCGCTTATTTGGTACGGAGTAAAGAAATTCAAAGAATAGACAAAATTTAGGACATCCGATGTCCTAAATTTTAGAAGGGATGAAAGAGTATAATCACATAGAAATAGAAAAGAAGTGGCAGGATATTTGGGGAAAAGACGGACTTAATAAGGCCGAAGACAAAAGCTCAAAACCAAAATATTACTGCCTTATTGAATTTCCTTATCCTTCAGGAGATGGCCTTCATGTGGGGCACATAAGAAGCAATACAGCCATGGACATAATTGCCCGCAAGCGCCGAGCGGAGGGATATAATGTCCTTTATCCGATAGGATGGGATGCATTTGGACTGCCGACCGAAAATTACGCCGTTAAGACAAAGACTCCTCCTCAGGAGGTAACAAAGAAAAATACAGATGTTTTTAGGCGACAGTTGAAGTCGCTTGGTTTCTCATTTGACTGGTCGCGCGAGATAAATACCACTGATCCGGAATATTATAAATGGACGCAATGGATATTCCTGCAGATGTTTAAGAAAGGCTTGGCATACAAGGGAAAAATGCCGATAAACTGGTGCTTATCGTGCAAGATTGGTTTGGCCAATGAGGAAGTTGTAGATGGTGCGTGTGAACGTTGTGGCGGGCCGACGGAGAAACGCGAGAAAGAGCAGTGGATGCTCGCTATTACCAAATACGCGGACAGGCTTTATTCCGATTTGGACAAGGTCGATTATTTGGAAAAAATAAAAATCCAGCAAAGAAACTGGATTGGTAGGAGTAATGGAGCAGAGATAAGTTTTAAAGTTAAAAGTGGAAAGTCAAAAGTTGATGCGGAAATTAAAGTTTTCACAACAAGACCAGATACGTTATTTGGAGCGACTTATATGGTCTTGGCGCCCGAACATTCTTTCGTAACTAACAACCTACAACTTACGACCAACAAGGAAGAAATACTAGAATACACTAAAAAAACAACCAAGAAAACCGAAATAGAGAGAACGTCAGAGGGAAAAGAAAAGACCGGGGTTAAATTAGAAGGGATAAAAGCGATTAACCCAGCAAACAAAGAAGAAGTGCCGATTTTCATCGCTGATTATGTTTTAAAAGAATACGGTACCGGCGCTATTATGGCTGTACCAGCGCACGACGAGCGGGATTATGAATTCGCGAAAAGATTTAATTTACCGATTAGAGATGTTATTGAGCCTATATTTACTCAATCAACCGAACCTGGGAAAGTAGTTCCGGGCTTACCGTTTACCGAGCGTGATGCGGTTATTGTTATCGTAAAACATTGGTCAGAGGAAAAATTTTTGGCGTTAAAGTGGAAAAAAGTTGACTGGGGAACCTTTATAACGGGAGGCATTGAAAAAGGACAAACGCCAGAAGAGGCCGCTAAAATGGAGATTAAGGAAGAATCAGGTTATCTGCACCCTAAACTTATTAAAGATTTTGGGGTACTTCATGGAACATTTTATCATGTCCCTAAAAAGGTAAATCAATTCGCGCATTCCAGAACGCTTTATTTTGAACTTGTTGATGATGACAAAGAGGTCGTTTCGGAAGAAGAAAAAGAAAAACACGAAACGCTTTGGCTTACCAAAAAAGAATTAGGGAAATTTTTAACACCAGATTCTCATTTACGGGCTTTGGAGATTTTGAACGGAAAAGATGTTTATACAGGCATTGGAATGCTTGTTAATTCCGGTTTGTTCAACGGTTTGGATAGCGAAGAAGCGAAGGCCAAAATAACTGAATTTGTCGGTGGACAGATGAAGACTACGTATAAACTACGCGACTGGGTGTTTTCTCGCCAGCGATATTGGGGAGAACCGATTCCGCTTGTCTTTTGCGAAAAGGATGGTTGGGTGCCTGTGGCGGAAAGCGATTTGCCGGTTGAACTTCCTGAAATAGGGGTATATACGCCGACTGATACTGGGGAGTCTCCGCTCTCCAAGATAGACGAATGGGTTAACGTTAAATGTCCAAAATGTGGAGAGGAAGCGAAGAGGGAGACGGATACGATGCCCAACTGGGCGGGTTCATCGTGGTACTACATCCGCTATGTTGACCATCATAACGACAAAGAACTGGCCGACAAAAACAAGTTAAAACACTGGATGCCAGTTGATTGGTATAACGGCGGAATGGAACATACTACTCTTCATTTGTTGTATTCCCGCTTTTGGCATAAATTCCTTTATGATATAGGAGTGGTTCCGACAGACGAACCGTATCAAAAGAGAACCTCCCACGGAATGATATTGGCTGAAAGTGGAGAAAAAATGTCGAAATCAAAAAATAACGTGATAAATCCGGACGACATAGTTCTAACATACGGAGCCGATACATTACGCTTGTATGAAATGTTTATGGGACCGTTTGACCAGTCCACAGCTTGGAGCACCAAGAGCATTATCGGTCCGCGAAAATTTCTGGAGAGAGTCTGGAGACTTAAGGACAAAATAGGTAACGTAAAAATTTCCGAAAAGACTGAAATTATCCTTAACCAAACCATAAAAAAAGTCGGGGAAGATATAGAATCCCTTAAGTTTAATACGTCTGTAAGTCAAATGATGATTCTTTTGAGCGCGCTTGAGGATGAAAGCGCAATTACCAAAGAGTCGTTTGAATCTTTGCTAAAAATTTTATCGGTATTTGCCCCCCACGTTACGGAAGAGCTGTGGTCTTTCTTGGGGCATAGCACTTCCGTCCACGACGAACCATGGCCCAAGCATGATGAGTCAAAATTGAAAGGGGAGACAGCGACTATAGTTATACAAATAAACGGAAAAGTGCGCGGAAGTTTTAGCGTATCTGTTGCGACTGACAATGAGGAGGTTAAGAAAATGGCTTTAGAGAGCGAAGTTGCCTTAAAATGGCTTGGTGAAGGGGTTCCCCAAAAAGTAATTTATGTTCCTGGAAAGTTGGTTAGTATCGTTATATAGCCTAAAAAATGCTTTAAATAAAGGTTTTTTTGGACTGTTGACTAAATTTTGTAATAGTGATAGAAATTAGGTACTAATTAAGCAATTGTTTTCAATAAATTACAAGCGACACGAATATTGTCATGGCCATATTAACGTTCAAACCAAAGCAAGTAACTAAAAGGTTAGTGGGGGTTCTTCCGGAACGCGCGTACGACGTGCTATCTTCACGTTTTGGGCTAGAAGATAGTACCGACAGACAAACGCTTGAATCCATAGGCAAGAAATACGGCATAACCCGCGAACGCGTCCGCCAGATAGAAAATTTTGCCCTTCAATCAATAAAAAAATCTGATACTTTTAAAAAGGAACAGGTTTCCTTTGACGAACTTCATTCGGTAGTTGACTCACTCGGCGCCGTGCTTCCCGAGGATGAATTGCTTTCTAGCTTGTCTCCAGATGAATCTACCCGTAACCACCTATATTTATTTTTAGTATTAGGAGACCCTTTTGTTCGCGAAAAAGAGGATGAACATTTCAAGCATCGCTGGAGCATAGACAAATCTTTATCTTCTAATGTTTACGATGCCCTACGCAGGGTTTACGAAAATTTAAAAGACGATGAGCTGGTTCCCGAATCCGAGATTATCGCTAATTTCTTGTCTGACTTAAAGAATGTCTCAGAAAAATACAAGAATGAAGAAATTGCCCGCCGCTGGCTCGCTCTATCCAAACGTATCGGACGCAACCAATTTGGCGACTGGGGACGGGCCAGTTCCTCAAATATCCGCACTCGTGGCATGCGCGATTATGCGTATTTGGTAATTCGCAGGCATGGTAATCCAATGCATTTCCGCGAAGTCGCCGAAGCCATAACGGATGCTTTTAATAAAAAAGCTCATGTAGCCACTACTCATAACGAACTTATCAGGGATCCTCGGTTTGTTTTGGTCGGGCGCGGATTGTATGCTTTGAACGAATGGGGTTATACGAAAGGAGTGGTAAGAGATGTTATCCGAGAAGTACTTAAAAAAGAAGGACCCATGACTCGTGAACAGATTGCGGAAAAGGTTTTAAAGGAACGGTATGTCAAGGAAAACACGATTGCTGTCAATCTTCAAAACGGCAAGTATTTCAAGAAGACCAGAGATGGTTTGTATACGGCAATTTAAACTAACAAGCAAGAATCCCCTTCGATAAAATGAGGGGATTTTTGTTTGCTGTGCCTACCATAAAGAAATACGCTGATATATAATGAGCTAGATGGATATAATAGCTTTCCTCGACTACTTACTTCAAGGCCTGTTTGGTTTATTTTCGGAGTACGCAATATACTGGTCTCCGGTTGTTTTTGGTTTTCTCTTTTGGAAAGTGTGGTTGTATTATATCCAATCTGACTATATTGCAAAAATGAAATGGGTTTTGCTTGAAATCCATTTGCCCAAAGAGATTTATAAATCACCGCAAGCTATGGAGTTTGTTTTATTGGCACTCGACCAGGCAAGACAGGGGTCTCCTTATGAAAAATACTGGAAGGGGCATGTACCGCCTTGGTTTTCACTGGAAATTGTCTCAATAGAGGGCACCATAAGATTTTTCATACGTGCCCAGCTATTTTATAAAGATATAGTCGAATCGCGTATTTATTCGCAGTTTCCGGACGTGGAGTTAAGCGAAACTCCGGATTATACGCAATTTTTTATTCTTCCCGACACGCCTGACGTCAGCTTGTTCGGCATGGAATACGAGCTGACTAAGCCTGATCCCATACCCATCAGAACATACATAGACTATGGCATGGACAAGGCTTTTTTGGACGAAAAACAGCGCCTTGACCCGATGACGCCAATGATTGAATTTTTAGGTTCACTTGGACCGGGCGAACAAGTTTGGATTCAAATTCTAGTACAGGCGCATAAAAAACGGTACAAAGACGAAAAAGGAAAAATAGACGACTGGCGCGCAGAGGCAAAGGCTGAAATAAAAAAGATGTCAGAAGGAGAGAAGAAGGAATTAAAAGAAGGAGAGAAGCCGGAAAAGTCACAGTTGACCAAAATGCAACAGGACAATATTGCCTCTATCGAACGGAATATGGGCAAGGTTGGCCTGGATTGCGGAATCCGAGCAATGTACTTAACCGAACCGGGTAAGTTTAAAATCGGGCACATACCGAATCTAAGCGGAATGTTCAAGCAGTTCAACTCCGCGGATTTAAATGGCTTTAAGGGAACGAGGGCAGTAGGATTTGATGCTCCATGGGAAGATGTGGACAGATTTCTGGGTATTCACAGATTGGGCAGTATAAGAAGGCAATTGTTTGATGCTTACCGCCGACGTTCGTATTTCTATCCCCCGTATAAAAGTAAGCCGTTTGTCCTTACAGTGGAGGAGCTAGCCACTATCTTCCATTTGCCGGGAGCCATTGCCGAGACACCGACTCTGAAACGCATAGAAGCCAAAAAGTCCGAACCGCCGATTAATCTGCCAATGTAAATAGTCTTATGATACCAGCAGTACAAAAGCCGGCGGATTCCGCGTTGCCGATAAAAAGCTTGGGAAAAAAGAAGAAGGTAGTATTTGTCGGGCTAGTAGTTATCCTTACTCTTTACTATTTATTAGCAAGCGCACCATCTAATTACCCCAATGGAGAAGTAATAAATATTCCCAAGGGATCATCAGCGAGAGAAATATCCGAAATATTGGAAGAAAAAGACGTAATTCGTTCTCCCGTGTTGCTCCGAGGAATATTACTTCTTTCCGGAAATGAATTGAGAATTTTCCCCGGCGATTATCAGATTTCCGGTCCGGAGGGTGTTTTCAGTGTCGCCTACCGCCTAACGACGGGAGGGTTTGGCTTTACATCAGTTAAAGTGACCATACCGGAAGGCACAGTGAGCTTTGGTATGCCGAAACTGCTGGGAAATGATTTTCTCAATCTGAATAAAGAGAAATTCCTGAAACTGGCCGAGTCGAAAGAAGGATATCTATTTCCCGACACATACCTAATTCATCCGAATGCTACAGAGGAAGAAGTGATAAAACTCATGACAGATACTTTTGACGAAAAAATCAAAAAATATTCAGAAGATGTACGCGTTTCCGGGAAAAGCTTGGGAGAAATAATAATTATGGCTTCCTTAATTGAACGCGA
Source organism: uncultured Candidatus Saccharibacteria bacterium (assembly GCA_964361185.1). Classification (GTDB taxonomy): domain Bacteria; phylum Patescibacteriota; class Minisyncoccia; order Phycocordibacterales; family VMEP01; genus JBAZYZ01. Next base: position 14,670 of record CAYHZS010000003.1, on the reverse strand, counting down.
AACGAAAAAGCCGGAAGATAGAGGAATTGTTTCTGGCATTTTGTGGAAGCGCTTGTCCATGAAAATGCCTCTTCAGGTGGACGCGGTATTCGCTTACGTGAGCGACAAAAGCACTTACGACCTGACAGCGGAAGATTTAAAGAAGGATTCTCCCTACAATACGTACACAAGGGTAGGATTGCCGCCAACTCCAATTTGCAGTCCGGGATTGGACTCGATTATAGCAGCTATTCATCCGAAGCAATCAAAATATCTATATTATCTTTCCGACAAAGAAGGGAATATTTATTACGCGGCGACATTTGAAGAACACAAACGAAACAAGGCTTTATATATACCATAATGTCAGCGTGCTATACTTTGATTTCCTATGCGCTCTCAAAAACTCGCATTTGTAGATACTGAGACAACCGGTTTGAAGCCCGACAGGCACGAACTTATAGAAATCGGGCTTGTTCTTGCCGAGCAGTCCTTATCTCCGGAAAAGAGAATTTCACTCAGGGTAATTGAGGAGTGGGAGATGAAGATAAAGCCGGAACACATAGAAGATGCCGACCCTGAAGGGCTCGCGGTCAATCATTACAGCGAGGAAGAATGGGCTTCTGCAGCCTCCCTTAAGGAGGTGCTCGCTATTTTTTCGGAAAAGACAATAGACGCTATCATGGTCGGGCATAACGTGGCCCATGATTTTTCCTTTCTCCAGAAGTCATTTGCGGAAACAGGCATAGAAAATAAAATGCATTACCACAAACTGGATACGATATCCATTGCCTTCGCCAAGCTTTACGGCCACGAGGAGGTTGGCAAGCTTTCTCTCAGGGCGCTTTGCGAATACTTGGGAGTTAAAAATGAGCATGCTCATTCCGCCCTTTCTGACGCCCGCGCGACCTACGCTGTTTTCAAGAAGCTGATGGAGCTTTGAACCCAGTTTATAGTTTGTAGTCTATAGTTGGTAGCGAATGTGTAATTGACATATCTTTTTCTATAGACTATAGACTAAAGATTATGAACCTAAATAAGAAGGTATTTGTGGCTTTGTCCGGAGGCGTAGATTCTTCCGTTTCGGCGGCGCTTCTTAAAAAAGATGGCTATGATGTCACTGGCGTATTCATCAGGGTCTGGCAGCCGGATTTCTTGCCTTGTACGTGGCGAGAAGAAAGGAGGGATGCCATGCGAGTAGCGGCCAAGCTTAGCATACCATTCCTTACGCTTAACTTAGAAAAGGAATATAAACGAGACGTGGTGGATTATATGATTCGTGAATATAAAGCCGGACGAACGCCTAATCCGGACGTCATGTGCAATAAATACGTTAAATTTGGAGCTTTTTATAAAAAGGCGCGGGCTATGGGCGCGGACTTTGTCGCCACTGGACATTACGCAATAAATCGTAAAACTCAAAACGTAAAACGTAAAACATTAAATTCAAATTCCAAACTTCTAATTCAAGGAAATAATCTACTAATGGCGACTGATAAAAATAAAGATCAGAGCTACTTTCTTTGGACGCTAAATCAGGAAGTCTTGTCGCATACGTTTTTTCCTATTGGCAGATATAAGAAAAGCGAGGTGCGCGTTTTAGCCAAAAAATTCGGATTATTCACATCTGACAAAAAAGACAGTCAGGGTTTGTGTTTTGTCGGCAAGCTCAATATGAAAGAATTTCTTTCTCATTTCATTAAGCAAAAGCGAGGTAAGGTACTAAATGAGAAAGGAGAGGCTATTGGCTTACACAACGGCGCTATTTTTTTCACTCTTGGCGAGAGGCATGGGTTTTTTATTATCAAAAATAGTTCGAGTAACCGTCCATTTTATGTAGTGTCCAAAAATATAAAGAAGAATACAGTTACTGTTAGTGATAAGCCCGGACAACTAGGTTTGGTATCGGGTAAAAGTATAAAAATAAACGGCATAAACTGGACAGCCGAAATTCCCAAGAAAAGAAAGGAGTATAAAATGCAAACGCGGTATCATTCTCCTCATTTTTTGGTTGTGTTCAAAAAGATTGGTAAAAATGAGGCCGAAATCTTAATTAAAAAAGGACATGAGATAATTGCTCTGGGGCAATCGGCCGTCTTCTATGATAATGAAGTATGCTTGGGAGGGGGAGTCATTAATTAATTGAATTATCCAAGACCGAGTTTCTCGGTAATTTGCTATAATATGTACCAAGATGTTGAATCTTAATGACAAGAACGTGCTCGTAACAGGTGGAGCTGGATTCGTCGGCAGTTATGTTGTTGATCGGCTTATATTAGAAAAACCAAGATCCATAACTGTGGCCTCCAATTTTTTTCTAGGGGATGTAGAAAATCTTGCCGAAGCGAAAGAGAATTTCCCCGCCCTGAAGATACGGCGCTGCGACGTTGCCGATTATGAAGATATTTCTGATGCAGTTACCGAAGATTCCATCGACATTATTTTCAACCTTTCAGTCATACCCTTGCCGACTTCTCTCATTAAACCTGAGTGGACCATCAGAAAAAACATAGACATGACTCTTAATGTGTGCAGACTTCTCCGAGAAAATAAATTCAAAACGCTTATACAGTTTTCGTCTTCAGAAGCCGTAGGAACTGCCAGAATTGTCCCCATGAAAGAAGACCATCCTTTGGACCCCGTTACACCATACGCGGCATCCAAGGCCGCCACAGACCATATCGCGCTTTCTTACCAGCATACTTTCGATTGTGATGTTTCAATAGTTCGCCCTTTCAATCAATATGGACCAAGACAAAATGCGCGGAAATATGCCGGAGTAATTCCCATTTTGATTGGGAAGATGGTAAAGAACGAAGACGTTACTATTTATGGCGACGGCGAGCAGACCCGTGACTTTCTATATGCGTCAGACACAGCAAATGCAGCAATTGAGGTGTATAAAAACACTAACACTCGCGGAAAGATATTAAATGTGGCCAGCGGGAAAGAATTAACAATTAATTATCTAGCTAGGACTATAGCGAAGAAATTAGGATACACTAAAAAATTTCACTATGTAAAACCGCGTATTGGAGATGTCCGAAGACATACGGGCGATCCATCACAGATTAAACAGCTTACTGACTGGGAGCCTAAAGTATCTTTTGAGGATGGTATAGAAAGAACAATACAGTGGTATAAAGATAACCCCAGTCGCTTTTCATGAAAGAGACAAGCGCCTAAATATCGGTATTTTAAAGCCAGCGAATGTTTTCCACTTAACGCTGTCCACTTTTGGCTTTTCGTCTGCTATACTAAACGCATGGAATTTTTTAGCTCGCTTGCCACTACAACCAGTATGGATATTTTCGCTAAATTATCCATGGCGCTTTTGTTCGGCGCGATTTTGGGGTTGGAACGCGTTTTTGCCCATCGTCCCGCCGGTCCCCGGACTTACGCCCTGGTTTCCATGGGTTCAGCCCTTTTTGTCATAGTCGCCGACCTTGCTTCGAAACATTATTTTAATTTAGGAATGAATCCAGATCCACTCAAGATGGTCGGGAATATAATAATCGGCATTGGTTTCTTGGGCGCTGGCATTATTATCTTTAAAGATTCCGTTTTGATGGGACTTACTACTGCGGCCGGACTTTGGCTCGCCGCCGGAATTGGTATTGCGAGCGGTTTCGGGCTGTATGTGCCGGCTTTTCTTGCCACCGTATTTACCCTTTTTATCTTCACGGTTCTTTATTACGTAGAAGTTGGCCTCTTGCACGTACACAAGGATTCTCCTCCGCCCCCAGACAGGTAGTTCCTCAAAGTATTCTCTAAGCCTTTTATCTCTTTTGAATAGCTGATATAAATAGGGTTATGACATCTGATGAAATCAGAAATAGGTTTTTGCGTTTTTTTGAAAAACGCGGGCATGCCATTTTGCCGTCGGCTTCGCTCGTGCCCGAGAACGACCCTTCGGTGCTTTTTACCACCGCCGGAATGCATCCTTTGGTGCCGTATTTGCTTGGAGAAACACACCCCCATGGCGATAAATTAGCCAATATACAAAAATGTGTCCGAACAGGAGATATTGAGGAAATAGGCGACAACACTCACCTTACTTTTTTTGAAATGCTCGGCAACTGGTCTCTCGGGGACTATTTTAAAGAAGACGCGATTAAATGGAGTTATGAATTTCTGACGGATAAAAATGAAGGGTTGGGTCTAGACCCGAAACGTCTTTACATAACTTGTTTTGAAGGAGATGAAAACGCGCCCAAAGATACCGAGTCGGCAAAAATTTGGCAGAAAATGGGCGTACCCGAAAGCCGTATTTATTTCCTGAATGCCAAGAATAATTGGTGGAGTCCGGGGCCAAACGGCCCGTGCGGTCCTGACACGGAGATGTTTTATGATATTACTGGCAATATGGGCGATTTATCCAAGGAAGAATTTGTTCGTGTTGCCGATAACCAAAAAATCGTGGAGGTTTGGAATGATGTTTTCATGGAGTATGAAAAGGCGGACGGGAAGATAATAGGGAAACTTGAGAATAAAAATGTGGACACCGGCGCGGGGCTTGAACGCTTGGCTATGGTCATGCAGGGCAAGGATAATATTTTTGATACGGATTTGTTCGCGCCGGTTATGGCGAAAATAAATGAATTTTCCAGCTCTGATGATATACGAGCAAAACGGATAATCGCAGATCATATACGAACAGCAATTTTTATGATTAACGATGGAGTCACTCCCTCTAATAGTGATAGGGGTTATATATTAAGACGACTTATAAGGAGAGCTGTTAGATACGCTGATTTGCTTGGTATTGGTAAAGGTGATGTGGGGTTGCTAGTTCAATCTATTACTGATGTATATCTAAATATTTATATTAAAAATTCTGGAGAGGCAGAATACCCATATCAAGTTATTCTAGAGGAGGAGGATAGATTTAGAAAAACTCTAAATCAAGGGATGAAAGAATTTGAAAAACTTTCCTATAACATTTCTAGTATAGGCAATGTCCCAATAGAAAACATTAAATCAAGAAATGCTTTACCGATTAGCAAGATCAAATCAATAAGCGGTGTCCCTTTAAGAAAAGTAATGAGTGGCAAAGATGCTTTTTCCTTGTTTTCAACATATGGATTCCCAGTAGAAATGACAATTGAATTAATGAAAGAGAGAGGATTGTCTGTTGATGTTGAGGGGTTCAAAAGTGAATTTAAAAAACACCAAGAACTCTCCCGCGCGGGCGCCCAGCAGAAATTCAAAGGTGGATTAGCTTCGCACGATGAACAATCGGTCAAATATCATACTGCTACACATTTGCTTCACAAGGCACTTCGAGAAGTTTTGGGCGGAGAGGTTTTTCAAAAGGGTTCCAACATCACGCCCGAACGCCTGCGTTTTGATTTTTCCTTTGGGCGCAAAATGACTGACGAGGAAAAGAGAAAGGTTGAGGATTTGGTTAACGAAAAAATAACTGACGCTTTGCCTGTTACTTACGAAGATTTACCGATTGAAGAAGCTGAAAAAAGAGGAGCCATTGGACTATTTGAGGAAAAATATGGAGATACTGTGCGTGTCTATAAAATAGGTGAATTCAGTCTTGAGTTATGTGGCGGGCCGCACGTCAAAAACACAAACGAACTCGGAACATTCAAAATAGCCAAAGAGGAGGCCGTGTCGGCCGGAGTGAGAAGGATAAAGGCTATATTGCGATAACTTTTTAAATAGTGTAGCTTTCAAGAAGTTTTCAGACGAAAGGATTTCTTATGGCAGGTTCTGGCGATTCTCACATTCCGTCCTATCTATTCGACAAGTCTTGGCAAGAGGGGAATTTCCTTATTCCATCGGACAGGGAACAGCGTGTTGAATTAAGACTTAAGCTTGAGAGGTTTTCCAGGTATGGAGTAGCTTTTCTCCCCGAAAACACAACCCTCAAATCAATACTCAAATCACGCATCTCCGCCCTGGAAGCCTACGATTCCTGAAGCCAATGTATGGCAAAGGATTATGATTACTTCGCATTGACCTGCCCGATTGGGCGGGTTTTTATTAACACCCCGCATGAAATAAAAGACATTTTCGGGGTATAATTACCGAATGGCCTTTTCGCTTTTCGGCAAAAGTAGAGATGATTTTTTTATTGTTTTTGACGTGGGTAACGCCTCAGTCGGAGGAGCCTTGATTAAAAGTAAAATAGTTGACGGAAAAACTAGGCTTGAGGTTATCGACAATCTACGCACGGATATACACTTGGGAGAACATGTGCGATTCGACAGATTGCTTAAATCTATGGTTCAGTCGCTTCTCGTGACAGCCGAGCAATTGGTTAAAAAGAATCATTTACGAGGACTTTCCGCTTATGTCACCTTGGCGTCTCCTTGGTACATATCTCAAACTAAAATTATTGGGGTAAAAAAAGAAAAGCCCTTTACTATAACTAAAGAATTTCAGGATAAAGTTGTTTCTAAAGAAGTTTCCGATTTCATGGATTCTATGGAAAAGGGGACTGGTCCCGACTATAAAAAGGAGCTGTCTATTGTAGAGAGTCGCATTATAAATGTCAGACTCAATGGTTATGATTCAGTTGATTACCTTGGCAAAGAAGCAAATGAAGTCAAGATTGCGCTTTATTTGGGTGCAAGCAGTGATCGCGTACTAAAGGCGATTACTGACGGGCTTCTGAGGCATTTCCCCAGTAATAGCATCCATTTCAATACTTTTGGATTAGCTTATTTCTACGCAGTACGCGACCATTATCCGAATAGGAACGATTTTTTATTGATGGATATAAGCGGAGAAGTCACTGACGTATCTCTAGTAAGAAAAGGAGTACTCCTTGAAACTTCTTCATTTCCACTAGGACGTAATTTTCTGCTTAGGCGCATTGCTTCTAAATTCCGCCGGACTATTGATGAAGCCCAATCAATGTTGTCCATCTCCCAAGTAAACGGGCTTACTTCGCCAGAGAAGGAAAAACTTGACGCTGTCATAGATAAGGCAAAGAGCGAGTGGTTGAAAGAGTTTCAAGAAACGCTTATTACCCTATCAGGGGAATTATATGTGCCAGGTGAGGTATTTCTTGCCGTTGACAGCGACGTGGAGGAGATTGTGTCTTCCTGGGTAAAAGGGGAGGAATTCAGCCAGTATTCTCTTACTCATGAAAAACTAAATGTAATTCCTTTCTCGAGCGTAATACTGGACTACTATGTTGGTAAGGATGCTCTGTCCCGAGATCAATTTATAGACGTTGCTGCCTTTTTTGCGCAAAAGGAGACAGAACACGTAAACCGGTTATAACACTAATTTGTTTCGCTAGTATTCCACAGGATGAATAAGATCATTTAATATAGTACAATAAAGCTCAATATGGCCCGTAATATAATACAAGATGTTTTAATTTCAAAAAATAAAGTCAAAAAGCCTGTTATCGTGACAGGAGTGAATAAAAAAACACCATCTTCTCATCACACGGAGCCGAAAGTTTCGATTAGGGAATTGAAAAGGGAGACAGAACACTTGTCTTTAAAAGGGTTCGGCGAAAATGGTTTTAGTGGTGGTATCAAGCGCGGTCTTGCCTGGTGGAAAAAGCCAGTTTTTCTGTGGGGAGCGGGAGCTCTTTTGGTGATAGCTTTTATTTATGCAGCAGGTTCGTTTTTTTCAGGGGCCTCGATTGAAATAACCGAAAAGACGGTAAAATTCCCGATCAACGCGTCTTTTACCAGCTCTAAGGGAGCTAGCGCAATAATTCCGTTTGAAATAATATTGGTAAAAGGTTCGGAAAGTAAGTCCGTACCAGCAACGGGTTCTAAATTTACGGAGAAAAAAGCCTCCGGGCGTATTGTGGTTTATAATAATTACTCAAAGTCCGCCCAAAAACTTGTTAAAAATACGCGTTTCGAGTCATCTAGCGGGAAGATTTATCGGATACAAAATGATATAAGTGTTCCGGGAATATCACAAAAAAATGGTGAAGACGTACCGGGTTCTCTGGAAGTTACGGTTTTCGCGGATCTTGCTGGCCCGTCCTACAATACCGGTTTAACAGACTTTACTATTCCAGGATTCAAGGGAGATCCTCGATATCAGAAATTTTACGCTCGTTCGAAGACTGAAATATCAGGAGGTTTTTCAGGAACTGCACCGTTTGCGTCCGATAAAGATATGGCGGACTCGCAAGTTTCAATAGAAGCGTCTCTCAAGGATGATTTGTTACGCGAGGCCAGTTCTCAAGTCCCGGAAGGGTATATTCTCTATAAAAACGCCGTACAGTTGACTTTTGATGGTATTAAGAATATATCTAGCGACCCTAAGACAGTAACTTTGCGCGAAGATGGCGCTTTAGTGGGAGTATTACTTAAAAAAGATCCGTTAGTGGCTGAAATCGTGAAATATATCTCTTCATCCAGTGAGGACAGCGCCCCGTTCGTCCCGGAATCCGTGGACACCCTAGCGTTTTCCTTCAAAAACAGTTCTTTAAGGATAGACGCCAACACAAAAGAGATTTCTTTTTCTTTAGCGGGTAGTATTCCTATAACGTACACGATTGATAAGGCTTCCTTAATTAATGCTTTAGCTGGTAAACCCAAGAGAGACTTTCAGACGGTTTTATCGGCATATCCATCAATATATAAAGCTAGAATTATTTCAATTAAGCCATTCTGGGCGCGGGCTTTACCTGAAAAAGCAGGCAATATAAGTATCACTGTTGCCAAATAACCAATTGTTTGTTATTATCTGCAACTATAAAGAATGAGTGACCAGGAAATTGCTAAAGAATTGATCGCCCAGGGAATGGTGACAGAGGCTCTTCCCAGCACGTTATTTCGGGTGAAACTTGATAATGGCGAGGAAATTCTGGCTTATCTTTCCGGAAAAATGAGATTGCACCGCATTAAGGTTTTAGTCGGAGATAAGGTTACAGTCTTGCTTGACCCCTATGGGGGCAAGGGGAGGGTTGTAAAAAGGGGATAGATGGGTTAGTATACAGTCTAACCTTGCAAAAAGAAGGACATGTTCCTTTTTTTGTTTTTTAATGCTTCCGCTCGCGGATTGAGTGTTTACTTGTCGAACATTCAATCCGCGATTTGCGGAATATTACCCGCCAAAGTTTTTGCGAGCTAAGCAATAACCTACGGAAAGATTAGAAATATTATACAAGAAGTAATTTATAAAAAGTAAAGTAGAAGCAAAAATTTAGGCGGGTGACGATTTTTATAGTCGCTTCACTCCTTAAAAATCAGCCATGAAAGTAAAATCATCTGTTAAAAAAATATGCGCGAAATGTAAGATGGTTAGAAGGAAAGGAAGAGTTCATGTTATCTGCGATAATCAGCGCCATAAGCAGAAGCAGGGATAAGCAAATTTAAAGATTTAGATATTTAAAATCAAAATGAGAGTACTAGGTATAACTATTCCGGAAGACAAGCGAATAGAAATAGGTCTAACCATAATTTATGGGATAGGCCGTTCGCGTGCCCATCAGATTTTAAGCAAGGCAAAAGTTGATTACGGAAAACGCCCAAAAGAACTTTCTACGGAAGACGAGAGTAAAATAAAAAAAGAAATAGAAGGATTAAAGCTTGAAGGAGATCTGCGTAGAGAGGTGTCGCAAAACATAAAACGCCTTAAGGACATAAAAAGCTATAGGGGAAGTCGTCATACCAAACGCCTGCCGGTTCGCGGACAGCGCACTAAAACAAATTCACGGACGATTCGAGGCAACGTGCGAAAAACAATGGGTAGCGGTAGGCGTAAGACGGAGAAGACATAAAACTTCCGCTCGCGGATTGAGTGTTTGCTTGTCGAACATTCAATCCGCGATTTGCGGAATATTACCCGCCAAAGTTTTTGCGAGCTAAGCAATAACCTACGGAAAGATTAGAAATATTATACAAGAAGTAATTTATAAAAAGTAAGGTAGAAGCAAAAATTTAGGCGGGTGGCGATTTTTATAAATGGCAGCGAGTGAGAAATGGGAGTACACTCACATTTCAAACGAGCGAACCATTTATATCGTAGATATAGTCGCTTCATTCCTTAAAAATCAGCCATGGGAAAGAAGAAAATAGTCACAAAAGAAGAGGGGGAAGGAGAAGCCACTAAGACCGGTGTTGCTCTTTCCCGTTCCCCGAAAAAAAGAGTCTCTGTTGGAACTATGTATGTACAGTCAACATACAATAACACTAAGCTCCTTCTTACAGACAAGGAGGGCAATGCCCTTGCCTGGTCCTCTTCCGGTTCAATAGGCTTTAAGGGGGCTAAGAAGGGAACGCCTTTTGCTGCCGCCAAAGTAGGCGAGCTTATTGGTGAAAAAGCTCAAAATATGGGTATTAAAGAGGTCAATGTAATAGTTAAGGGGGTTGGTTCAGGACGCGAGTCGGCTATAAGAGGTTTCATATCAAAAGGAATTGAATTAACGGGGGTAAAGGACAGGACGCCGATACCGCATAACGGCCCTAAGCCCAAGAAACCAAGGACGGTCTAAACTAGAAGTTAGAGGTTGGAAATTAGAAATTAGAAATCCAACTTCCAATTTCTAACATCTAATCTCCAAATTCATGATTCAAGATAAAAAATGTAGCACATGCCGAAGGGCCGGAGAAAAACTTTTTCTGAAAGGGGAAAAGTGTTTTACTCCTAAGTGCATTTTCGTAAAAAAACCTTACCCGCCTGGAATAATAAGTTCGGAAAGAAAGCACCGTTCTGTGACGACAGAATTCGGATTACAGCTCCGGGAGAAGCAGAAGGTTCGCAATACCTACGGTGTCGGGGAGAGGCAGTTTTCTAACTATGTTAAAACAGCTTCCGGTACGAAGGGTATTAATCCGGCGGATAAGCTCTATGAAATGCTTGAGCGCCGTCTTGATAACGTCGTATTCCGAATAGGCCTCGCAAAGTCGCGCACGCACGCAAGGCAGCTTGTAGCTCACGGGCACATATTGGTAAATGGGAAAAGGTTCTCGGTCCCATCCCACCAAGTAGAGATAGGGAACATCATTTCGGTCAGAGAAGGAAGCAAGGGACGCGTTCCGTTTACCGAAGCTTTCAAGAAGTTGTCTGACCGCACGAATACACCTCCGTGGATTATATTGCGTTCTGACACGGCGGAAGGAGAGATAAAATCAGCACCTAAAGAAAGCAATTTACCGTTTAATTTATCAACTGTCATTGAATTTTATAGTCGTTAGTTATTTTACCAGTGAAGTTTATTTATTTTTAATAATAAATCAAAAAAGTAATATGTCAGATCATACAATAATTTTACCGTCAAAACCTAAGGTTATTTCCGAAGATGGAAATAGCGGAGTTTATGAAATCGACGGACTTTATCCCGGCTACGGGCATACTTTGGGCAATTCTCTTCGCCGAATAATATTGTCTTCTCTTCCGGGCGCTGCTATTACTTTGGTTAAAATAAGCGGAGTTAGCCATGAATTTTCAACGATAGAAGGGGTAAAAGAGGACATAATCACAATTCTCATAAACTTAAAGAAAGTCCGGTTTAAAATGCTCACTGACGAACCCCAGTCGATCAATCTGCACGTAAAAGGACCTCACGTAATCACGGCCAAAGATATCAAAGTACCAGGGCAGATTGAAATTCTGACCAAAGACCAGTATATCTCGGAGATAGTGGGAAAGAATACCGAGCTCGATATTGAAATGAAAGTAGAAAAAGGTCTTGGATACGTGGCTAAGGAAACCATACACAAGGATAAAGTTGACATAGGAACTATAGCCGTGGATGCCATTTTTGCCCCAATCAGAAGGGTTTCCTATGAGGTAGAACATATGCGCGTCGGGGACAGGACAGACTATAATCGCCTCCGTATTTCAATTGAGACTGATGGAACGCTCACTTCACGAGAGGCTTTGGAATATTCGATTGACGTTATGATACAGCAACTTAAAGCCATTGTTGGATTTAAGGAAGTTATGGAAGAAATTACTGAGGGTGGTGAAAACGAGGATAGGGAAGACCGGAAGCAAAAAGATATCATTGATTCTGAAGCCATGAAGACAAGGATAGACAGTCTGAACTTTTCCACTCGAACCCTAAACGCGCTTTCAAATGCCAATATCCGCACCATTGGAGGTTTGTCCAGGAAAAAGAAAGAAGACCTTCTTGGAATAGATGGTTTAGGAGAGAAAGGAATCCAAGAAATCAAAAGGGTTCTGTCTAATTACGGAATAACACTCAAATAAAGAGCCCTCATTTGGAAGCCAAAGACCATGTTACATCATAATAAAAACAGAAAACTAAGCCGAACACGCGATCAAAGAAAAGCACTTCTTAAATTGCTTGCTTTGTCGCTCATAAACAAAGAAAAGATAACCACTACGGAAGCAAAAGCGAAAGAGCTTCGTCCTTTTATTGAAAAGCTGATAAGTAGGGCTAAGAAGAAAGATCTATCCTCACATAGGATTATTCTAGCCCGCCTTTTTAACCAGAATAAGGCTGTTAAAAAGCTAATTTCCGAAATTGCTCCGCGTTACGAAAAGCGCAAAGGTGGGTTTACCAGAGTATTAAAATTATCAGCAAGAAGGAAAGGGGACGCCAGCAAAATGGCCGTTATAGAATTCGTCTAAACATATGATTTACACGATAGACGCCAAAGATAAAACAATAGGAAAAGTTGCCACGGAAGCCGCACGTTTTCTCATTGGGAAAAATATAACTGGATTTAAGCGTAATCTGTCTCCATCTGTGACTGTTAAGATTACTAATGCTTCCCATGCCCGAATCAGCGAAAAGAAAAGGGACAATAAAGTATATAAAAGATATTCTGGATATCCAGGGGGGCTTAAAGAAGAGACGTTGAAAAGCTTAGCTCTCCGCCGCGGATATGGAGAGGTTTTCAAAAGGGCTATAAAGGGAATGCTTCCGAAAAATAAACTTCAAGCTAAAATGCTTAAGAACCTTGTAATCACAGAATAGAAAAGTAATACTTGAAACTTATAACATTATGGATAAAAAAATTATTACAAAAAGCAGGAATGAAGAGAGGTATACGGAAGCTATTGGCCGGAGAAAAACCTCTACCGCACGCGTGCGCATGACCGAAGCTCCTAAGACCACATTCTCCATAAACGGCAAGGAGCTTGAGGTATATTTCCCGACGGAAGAATTACGTTCCGTAGTTAACGATCCCTTTACTGCGGGAAAATTTCCTGGTAAATACACGGTTTCAGTTTCGGTCTCCGGCGGAGGAATTCATTCTCAAGCGGAAGCCATTCGCCACGGAGTGTCACGTGTTCTTACCAATGAAAATCACGAGGCCCGAATTAAGCTGAAAAAACTCGGATTTTTGAAGCGCGATCCGAGAGCCAAGGAGCGCCGCAAATTCGGCCTAAAAAAAGCCAGAAAAGCGCCGCAGTGGAGTAAGCGTTAAATCTAGTTTGTAGTCTATAGTCCGTGGTTGTTAGCAAAAATTTTTATAGCGTACGTCATTTCTATAGACTATAGACTATCAACTATAGACCTTAAAAAACATATGCCTGATAAAAATCAAAACTCCCCTAAAGACACCAAAAACATCGATAATGAGAATGACATCACTCTAGAGCCCACGGAAGAAGAAACAGGAGAGGAAAATATCCAGCAGAAACTTAAAAATCTGCGGGAAAAATTGGCTAAATGTTCCAAGGAGCGCGGAGAGTATCTTTCGGGTTGGCAGAGAGCCAAGGCCGATTATATAAATCTGCAGAGAGAGTCTGACACCAAGCGCATAGAGAGTATTCAATTTGCCAGCGAGCGTATAATTATGGAACTACTTCCGGTTCTTGACAGTTTTGAAATGGCTATGGCAAATAAAGAGGCTTGGGGGTCCGTGTCAGAAAATTGGCGCACCGGCATCGAATATATAAAAAATCAGTTTAGTGCCGTTTTGATCAGCCATGGCATAGCGGAAATTTGCCCAAAGGAAAAAGATGATGTAAAGTTCGAACATCATGTCGTTGTAGAAGTTGTTTCCATGGATGACAAAAGTCAGGACGGGAAAATTGCGACAGTGCTCCAGAAGGGTTATATTCTGAATGGCAAAGTGCTCCGTCCGGCGCGAGTTACCGCTTTTTTGCATAATAAATAATTTTAATTTTTTAATAAATACCATGGCTAAAATAATCGGAATAGATTTGGGCACAACAAATTCGGCGGTCGCTATAATTGAAGGGGGACAGCCGAAAATTATTGAAAACATAGAGGGAGTCAGAACGACCCCTTCTGTCGTAGCTCTTACCAAGAATGGTGAGCGTTTAGCAGGTTTGTTGGCCAAAAGACAAGCAGTAACGAATTCCGAAAACACCATTTCGGGTATTAAGCGTTTTATGGGACACCGATTTGACGAAAAAGAAATCGAAAAGGACCGCACTATGGTGTCATTTAGGACGGAAAAAGCTGATGACGGCGGAGTTAAGGTGAAAATGGGAGACAAATCCTACCGTCCGGAAGAAATTTCGGCCATGATTCTCCAAAAAATAAAACATGATGTCGAGGCAAAACTTGGTGAAAAAATAACTGAAGCGGTTATTACCGTGCCAGCTTACTTTAATGATGCCCAGAGAAAAGCCACCAAAGACGCGGGAGCAATTGCGGGACTCGATGTTAAGCGCATAATAAACGAACCTACGGCCGCCGCGCTTGCTTACGGATTCAATAAGAAGAAGAATGAAAAAATTGCCGTCTACGACTTCGGTGGAGGAACTTTTGATATTTGAATACTGGAATTAAGTGTAGACGTGGTT
>CAYHZS010000002.1:0-32321 GCA_964361185.1 uncultured Candidatus Saccharibacteria bacterium | reverse complement strand
AATTGGCGTTATGTTCGGCAATCCGGAAACAACTCCGGGAGGCAAAGCGCTCAAATTCTACACTTCTGTCCGCCTAGATATAAGACGCATCGCCCAGATTAAAAAAGGAGACGAGACAGTCGGAGCACGCACACGCGTCAAGGTTGTTAAAAATAAAGTGGCCTCCCCTTTCAGAGAAACTGAATTCGACATTATGTTCGGCGAAGGGATATCACGCGAAGGAGAGATGCTCGCTCTCGGAGAAAAATTCGGAATCATTCAAAAAGCTGGCGCCGGTTCTTATGCTTACGGTGAAGAGAAGCTCGGCCGCGGATACGACGCAGCGCGCACATACTTACGCGAAAATACCAAAATCTCAAGTCAACTACTGAAAGAAATCCGCAAAAAATTCGCGGAGATTTAATTTTACCGCTTAAAAACGCCTCATCTTGAATCAGGGTATTTTTAATTTGCAATTTTTAAAAAATAAAGTAGAATTCCCCAATATTACTTGTCCCGTTAGAAATTCACGAAGTCTATAAAATGACTGAGTGATAAGGTTGTGACGGATAACAGGTTTTGGTAACAAATTTATGAATCATAATTTCTAATGGGATGCTGGAATACAACGAAATCAAACCGGGCAAGTTTATCATCTACAACAGCGAGCCTTACGAGGTTATAGAATACCACGTCGCCCGAACCCAGCAGAGAAAGCCTCAGAACCAGACTAAGCTAAAGAGTCTTCTTTCAGGAAGGGTTGTTTCAATATCCTTCCACGCCGCCGATAAGGTCAGCGAAGCGGACATTTCAAAAAGGCCGATTAAATTCATCTACTTTAATCGCGGTGAATATACTTTCTCCGAAGCAAATGACCCCAGCAAGCGCTTTACGCTGGAAGAATCGCTGATAGGACCACAGGCAAAATTTCTTAAAGGGAACACTATGGTGGACGCGCTCGTTTTTACCAATGACGAAGATGAGGAAAAAATAATAGGAGTTAAACTCCCGATAAAAATGGAACTGATGGTGAAAGACGCACCTCCTTCCATGAAGGGAAATACCGCCGCGGGTGGCGGAAAGCAGGTCACGCTTGAAACCGGAGCGGTGATATCAGTTCCTCTCTTCATAGAAGCTGGAGAAATGGTAAGAGTTAATACTGAAACGGGAGAATACGCGGAGAGAGTCTCCAAATAACCAACAACTTACGACCTACAACTAAATTTAAATTGCTAAAATACCGCCTTGTGGCGGTATTTTAAGAGTAATTTGTAAATCGCGAGTCGTAGATCTTCTGGTTATTTCGCCACGAAAGGAAGGAGCCCCATAAAACGGGCACGCTTTATGGCAACAGCCAACTTACGCTGATTTTTGGAAGACACGCTGGAGCGCCTCTTTGAAACCATGCGGGCGTGCGGATTTATGAATTTCTTCAAAGTCTCGACATCTTTGTAGTCGATGTGCTTGATGTTATTTGAATCGAAGTAACACTGTTTCTTCATATATTTTCTAGAGCGAGCTAGGCGAGTTTTTGAAAATAATGTCCCTCCCCACTTTTATTCATTAACCTATAATCATCCATTTAAAATTTATTTGTTTCTAAAACCTATCACATTTCTTACTACTAATCAATAAAAGTGGGGAGGGATTAAGGTTTAGCGACTCCGACGCTGCGTCGGAGGCCAATTCGCTTAAAACGGAATGTCTTCCGGATTTATGTCTTCTTCCGGATACTCAATTGCCGGTGTCTCCACGGGAGCCACCGCTTGAGGTGCGCTTCCTCCCCCTCCGCCGGGACGCGGACCAAATTGCACTCTGTCAGCCACAATTTCCGTGCGGTATTTTTTCTGCCCTTCCTGCTCCCAGCTCCGCGTTTGCATCCTTCCTTCTATAAAAACGCCTGCTCCTTTTCTTAAATACTGGGCGCTCGTTTCAGCCTGCCTGCCGAAGACGACAATATTGTGATAATCGACAGCCTCCTTTTTTGAACCGTCTTCTCCCTTCCACACCCGATTTGTAGCTATGGAAAAACTGCACACTTTGTTTCCCGAAGGAAGAGACTTTAATTCCGGATCGCGGGTTAAGTTGCCGTAAATTAGCGCTTTATTGACGTACATGAATTTTGATATTGGAAGTTGGAGATTGGAAATTTGATTTCCTAACTGCCAACTTCTCATCTTTAACTTCTAATTTTTATTCAATAACTAATTCCTCAATTGTTTTGTCCATTTCTTCTTCCGTCATGGCCGGAGCCTGCTCGCCGGCAATCCCAGGTTTTTTACGCGCTGCCGCTTCGGGTTGGCGCACAAACACTTTCTTCGCCACCATGGTATTTTCGCGAACAGTCTTAATAATTAGGAAACGAATTATTTTATTGTTTTTGGCGAGAGATTCTTTCACGTCGGCAATTTTCCCGGAGTGAAGCTCAAATTTAATCCAGCCGAAATGAGCTTTGGTATAAAATACTTTCTTGGACCCGACACGTTTCTCCATTTGGTAGCTTAAGTCAATCATTTTAGGCATTTCACTTCCAATCTCGGCTGCGCCGACGGTGTCCAAAATAAGAGACTTTAAATTACCGACCTCTTCGGCTACTGCGCTTTCGGAAAGCTCAGGCACAAGGAGGTAGCCAACTTCATAGATTTTGCTCCCTTTGTCGTCATTTTCAGTCATAATTTTCTATTGAGGCATACTACCAAATGACCAACAGTAAGTCAAAAGTTGCTCGTACGGCAACACTGGAAGTTAAACCCCGAAGACGCGGTTGATGTTTCCGGCAATGGCAGAGACTGTCTGGTCAATTGAAATATCTTTTATTTCCGCAATCTTCCTGGCCACTTCCGCCACGTAAGCCGGCTCGTTGCGCTTCCCGCGGTATGGCACGGGGGAAACATAGGGACAGTCTGTCTCGGATAAAATAGAACTCAATGGCAAAAATTTTATAACCTCGTCATAATCTCGCGCAAAAGTAATTACTCCCGTAAAGGACATCGTAAAACCAAGTTCGAGAAATCTACGTGCGATCTTTTCGTTACCGACAAAAAAATGCACGTTGCCGGGAGATTGGGAGGTTGGGAGTGAGAAGTTAGAGGTTAGAATATCCAAGACATTTTCGTACGCATCCATACTCCCGCGGGACGGCCGACTATGTATCATTATAGGCTTACCTATTTCAAGCGCGAGATTTATTTGAGTCTTGAATTTTTCTTTTTGCTTTTCGCGCTCATCACCATCTCCTTCCCAGAAATAATCCAAGCCACACTCGCCTATCGCCACAACGCGCGGGGACAATGCCAATTTTTTATAGGCTTCATAATCAAACGATTCTTTGGTATCAGTCGGATGAAGCCCCACTGTTGCCCAAATATTTTTTTCTTTTTCCGCCAATGCGACAGCTTTCTCAGAACTTTCAAAATGTGTACCGACAGTAATTGTTGAAACGTCCGTTGCGCGCATGCGCGCCAAGACTTCGCTTCGATCGGCGTCGAATTCTTTGCCGTGTATGTGAGAATGCGCGTCAAAGAACCGCATGCCTATTCTCCGATACGGATAAAAAGAGGATTTTCGAGGGATTTTGTGGAAAAAGACACCGGTTCGCCGTTTTGGCCGATTGATGCGCCGAGAAGAGCGCTTATCTTAGTGCTTGTATCAGGCAATATCGGCTCTATCATTTTTCCAACATAATAAAGTCCGTAGAGCAGATTCCACAAAATATCTTCCGTTTTTGATTTGTCGGTTTTTACCAGTTTGAACGGCTCATAGGAAGATACGTAGCCATCAAGTTCTTGAATTAATCTCCAGACTACATCGCTCCCGCGCTGGATCTCGTATTTATCCATCCATTCCTGATACCGGGGTATTCTTTTTTCCTGTATGATGTACGGAAGACTGAAGCCGTCAATTTGTTCTTCTCCCTCGAGCATTCCTATATGTTCTTTTATCGGAACGTTTTCCGGATTCGTCCCCTTAACTATTCCTCCAAAATAGGTTTCGGACATTTTAAGAACCCGCGACACCAGGTTACCCAGGCCGTTCGCCAGATTGGCGTTATAGGCAGTTACAAATTTTTCCTCCGTAAAATCCCCGTCCTCGAAAGGAGATATCTCGCGCGCCATAAAATAGCGAAATGCTTCCGCCCCGTACTTATCAACAATTTCTTTTGGGTCCACGACATTGCCAATCGTTTTAGACATTTTCTTCCCTCCGGAGGTAATGTATCCATGGACGAAAATCTCCTTAGGTAATTGGATACCAGCTGATAAAAGCATGGCTGGCCAAAGTGCCGCGTGAAAACGGAAGATTCCCTTACCGACTATATGCATGTTTGCCGGCCAGTATTTTTCAAAAAGCTCTCTATCTCTGCCATAACCCAAGGCGGAAATATAGTTTGTCAGAGCATCGCACCAAACATACATTGTCTGAGAAGCGTCTCCGGGTACGGGAATCCCCCAGGGGATATCCCCTTCCGCTCTGGATAAGCTTACGTCCTCAAAACCCTCTTTAAGGAACGAGACAATTTCACTTTTTCTGAAATCAGGAGTAATTTTTATTTCTCCTGACTCGATTTTGTTTAAAATTTCACTGCTATATTTGGAAGCCCTGAAAAAATAATTCTCTTCCTCAATTATTTCCGGAACCCTGTCGTGCTCAGGGCATTTGCCTAAGACCAGGTCTTTTTCCGTCTTAAATTCTTCGCATCCCACGCAATAAAGACCGCTGTATTTCTTTTTATAAATATCCCCCTTTGCTTGGAGAGCTTCCCATAAAGCCACAGCTCCGGGCCAATGCTTATTTTTGTCAGAGGTTCTTATGAAGTCGTCGTACGAAACAGAAAGTTTATCAAAAAGATCCTGAAATAAGGCCTTATTTTTATCAACAAGAGCCTGAGGGCCAATACCTTCCTCTTTTGCCTTGCGTAAAATGTTTGAGCCGTGCTCGTCCGTTCCCGTCAAAAAATACACGTCGAAACCGCGCGACCGTTTGTAACGAGCAATAATGTCCGCGAGTACATCTTCGTACGCGTGCCCTATATGAGGCGCGGCATTAGCATAATGTATGGCTGTCGTTAAGTAAAAAGTTTCTTTCATCTCTTCAATAGCAGGCTGTATCCTCCTGATACCATACAATATCAATTTTCATAAAATTTTCCAGTTTTCAGCTAAAAATCCGCCAACTGCGTAAACGCGGCCTCTTAACGGAGCTGACGAAAAGCGAAAGCTTTATACGAAGACGAACCGGAGACGACTACGCTGCCTTGCTTCTCCTGGCACCTTTGCTTTTTTCTATATCGTCAGCTATTTCTAGCAACATAGTTACCGCCGGCACGGCGATTATAAGACCGAGAAAACCGAAAAGTTTGCCAAAAATAAGAAGCGCGAGTATAACGACCAACGGAGGGACACCGATGACTTTTCTCACGACCAATGGGTAAATGAGATGATTTTCAAATTGTTGCATAATTACATAAAACCCTATAACTATGAGTCCGATAGTCGGACCAATGTTTATGAAAGCAATAGCTACTGCCGGCACCGCCGCCAAAATAGGCCCGAAAAGAGGAATCAGTTCGAAAAAAGCGGCAAGGACTCCGAGAAGAAGCGCGTATGGAACATTTAAAATAGCCAGACCCAAATACACAAAAACCCCCATAAGGAGCCCGAGAATAAGCTGTCCCTGCATCCAAAGCCCGATTTTATGTTGGGTACGCGTCCATAAGTCAATTACATATTTTTCATGCTTGAGCGGAGTAACTACCTTCAAAAAGTTCTCTATCCCTCTCTCCTGTACAGCCAAATAAAAGGAGATAACAACGATAAGGACAAAGGAAAGAAGACCCCCAAAAATAATATTAACACCATGGAATATCCCCCCAGAAAAATCAAAGAAGGCAGTTTTGAGTTCGCTTACGAATTCTTTCGGAGACAGAGCAACTCCGGAAAGGTCGTCCATCACACCTTGCGATCCGAAAAGCGACGATAGAGAAGTATTGCCACTAAAACTAAAGGACTGCAGATAGTCAGGTATTGAAGAAATAAAACCAGAAAGGTCATCCAGAAGTGGTGGCAGAAAAAAATAAAACACTCCCGCAAACAAGACTATAACGGCGGCAAACAGCGTGATAACCGCGATTACGCGCGGGAATTTATACCTTACAAGCCATCTCGTCGCCGGCTCTATGGAAGAAGCAAGAATGACTGCCGTCAATATAATAAGTACTATGTCTTTCAGTATATAAATCGCAACGAACAGGAGGACTACCAAAATTGCGCGAATCATTGTCCCCCATCCAATATTGATCGTCATTCGATTATTCTCCATATAAGTTGAATCTATGATACAACCAAACTCCACAACCAACAACTACTAAAGAATTGTTTGCTTAAAAAACGGAATAAGCTCATTTACAGGGACTCTGTCCTGCTTCCCGGTATCGCGGTCACGGATAGTCACCGTGTCATCGCCCAACGTGTCGAAATCTATCGTGATGCAGTACGGCGTGCCGATTTCGTCCTGCCTCCTGTAGCGCTTGCCAATATTACCATTGTCGTCGAACATAATCGCGCCGAATTCTTTCTTCAAAGCTTCGTATACCGTGCGCGCTTTTTCCACGAGTTCCGGTTTATTTTTAAGAAGCGGAAAAACGGCCGCTTTAATCGGCGCCACCCGAGGGTTAAATTTTAGGTAAGCGCGCAACTCGCCGTTCATTTCATCTTCCGTATAGCTCTCAAGAAGCAAAAACAGTACCGCACGATCGACTCCGCCGGAACATTCTATGTCCCAGGGAATAAAGCGTTCTTTCGTCGTTTCGTCATAATATGACATGTCTACGCCAGAATATTCGCTATGCCTTTTAAGGTCCCAGTCTCCCCGATGGTGTACGCCCCAAGCCTCTTTCCACCCGGCAAACGGCGTATTGTATTCAATATCCCAGGCATCTTTGGCATAATGGGCCCTTTCATCCGGACCATGTTGGCGTAATCTTAGGCTATCTTTGGAGAAACCGAGACTGTAATACCACTCAAGCGAATGATGTTTCCATATTTCAAACATTTCCAAGCCAATTTGCTCATTCGGTTTAATGTAATACTGCAATTCCATCTGTTCAAATTCCCGTTGGCGGAATAAAAAATCTCTCGGAGTAATTTCATTCCTGAAAGCCTTACCAATCTGACCTATCCCAAAAGGAATCCTCGGATGCATCGAGTCAAGAATGTTCTTGAAATTTACATGAACACCTTGAGTAATTTCCCCTCTAAGGTAGACATTTGTAGCGGTTTTTTCCGAAGCACCCAATTTTGTTTCGACCAGCAAGTTGAAAACTTGCGGTTCAGACCATTCAATCTTTTTCTTGTCTTTTTTATGGACTTCTTCATGGTTAGATATAACTTCCGGCTGATCCGCGCGAACACGCTCATGGCAAAGTTTGCATTCTACCAAAGGGTCGGTAAAAAGCTCGGTATGACCTGAGGCTTCCCATACTCTCTCTGGCATCAAAATTGCCGCGCTCATTCCGTATACATCCTCGCGTTCAGTTATAAATTTTTTCCAAAAATGCTGCTTTATGTTGTGGCGAAGTTCAACCCCAAGAGGTCCATAGTCATATATTCCTGAGAGTCCCCCGTATATTTCAGAACCCTGATAAATAAAGCCTCGCCTTTTGGCGAGAGACACTATTTTGTCTAGTTTCGTTTCAATTTTACTTGCCATATATTTGATTATACATTTCTAACATTACTCTGGAGAAACAACAATGTCGTCATTGGGCTTAAAACCAGGATCATTGTTCATTCTGGTAGTAAGCGGTATCTTGCTTCCTTTCAATAAAATTCCGGCGAACGTGTCTGTTCCGGAAAAAGCAGTTTCGTTTATGATCCTCACCGAACTCCCCACGTGAGAGAGTGATGGAACAAGCTTCACTTGGAAAGATGTTTCTCTGGCCAAACTTCCGTACCCTACTCCGGCCGAAATGGTCCCAATCCTCCAAGTCACGGTTTTAGTGTTTTCATCATATGACAAATCTTCATCCTCCGGGTAAATACGGTTAAACCACTTAACATATGGGGGGAGGGTTGTCGTAACTACCGCTCCTGTCACGTCATTCGAGGAATTCCTGACGTTCCATGTGACGGTATAGGTGGTTTCTAAATCGGCAACCGGCGGTATCGGTCCGGTATTTTTGAATGGTCCTACAGAATAAGTAGCGCTCCCGAGAAGCTGGAGGCCTGTTGAGACCTTAGCAACATTCAACACCGTAGCTGATTCCCCATTGCTTCCCCCACCACTCACGTTAACTTCTCCTGTCACCTTGGTACTTAAACTTACCTCAGGCTTCGATATAATCCCTTTCCCGGACGAAAAAAGGGGTAATGGCCTGAAAGTAAACGAAATCTTGCCTGTTTCCCCGGGTTCAATTATCACAAAATCCGTGACATTGTTTTTATCCCACACAATCGTATTATCCAAGGAATTATAGAATCCGCGATCCCCTGACACGGAAGTCCTGTCAAAAGCACTGCCTGAAAACTTAACACTGATGCTAGCGTTCACAATTCTGGTCGGAAGATTATTTTTCCAGACTACCAAACCTTTTACTTCTTCGTCTGGGTATATTGTCACACTATCGCCAGAATCTCCGTTCAAGTAAACCTGCGCGTCTAAAAATGGGCGCTGTATAGAAATCGTACGAAAAACGGAATTATAAATAACACCTATTGTTTTTTCATCATCCGAAGAAGCCGACCCGCTTAATATCCGGACGGTTCGCTCCTCGCCGTCCTCGCCGGAGAGTGCGCCCGTCACGCTAATCAAACGGGAACTTCCGGTGTGCAAATCACCTAATTTCCACACATTATTGCCGTACGCGGGCTTCGGATTGGCATCTTTAAAGGCAAACCCTGACGGATAATCAACCGAGAGCAATACCCCTGGAACATCTTTTGGCGCGTTCGACGAGATATTTATTTTCAGAATGAATTCCTGGCTTGAATTAACCGTCCTGGGAGCCTCCAAATCCAAATTTATCGGCGCGGAACTTATGCGGACCTGATACGGACTTTCCTTCCGAAAAATAGCGTTTGAGCCCTGTACCCTGTATTCAAGCATAAATTTAATTGCTTGCTGGCTACCTTCTTCTCCGTAAAGAGTAACTTTTACCACTTGCTGGTTAATTCCGCCGGCAGAAATCTTAGGGAGAGGGATGCTCTTTCTCACCATATCCGGAGTTGTGGATGAATTAAGGTTCGAGGCTCCCTTGGGATATTCAATAAAAAGCTTCGCGAATTCAAGAGGCACGCTATTTCTGTTCTCTATGGAAACCTGGAGGGAAAGTTCGTCTCCTCCTGAAGAGAAAGCCGGCCCTATGACCGTAATGTCTATATTCTTCGACGAAACGAGATTCCCTCCAACAAAAAACTGATAGCTCGCGTATAAAATCGCCAGCACAAAAAAAATGGCGGATCCTATGAAAAATTTTTTAAATAGCCCCATTTTTATTTTTTCTTTTTTGGGCAATTCTGGATAAATATCCGCAACAGTTTCCGGATGCCAAGATTCCTCGACATTATCGCCATGCGCCTCCAAACGCCCTTTTCTAAGAGGCCTCCTGATAAAACTGCTCCGCGTATACAGCCTCTTTTTAAGCGAATCTAGAGAACTCTCATCTTTTTTCGGTTCGAACATTTACCCTGTGAAATGGCCCCCAGCCCAACTGCGCCAAGACCAAAAATAAGTTGTTAAAAATAAAAAACGAAACTAATAGTTACACCGTATATTATACCACCTAAACAAGGCGTAGTATTTCACAGGGTTAACACATTACAAATGGCTTTCCTTAAGCGCGAGATTGATATCATTCACCAAATCGTTTCTAAGTAATAACGCCCTACGAAGTATTCCTTTCTCAATGTGCCCGTACAAAATAGATTGATACTTTCCTTCTGCGATAAAATAACCCAAGGAATTTAAAATTCGGGCAACGGATATAAGTTCTACACTAGTTTCTTCCTTATTAGAAAGAATGTTTTCGGCAAGAAACATCCTTGTTTGTAGTACATCGTCAAAGAGTTTTTTATTTTGCACCTCCCCATGCACCATACGCCGGATTAATTGCGCCAAACGCGCGAAAATATTCACGTACTTAGTTTTAAAAAAAATCTCCTTCTCACGCGGATAAACGTTGATTATCCGCCAGATGTTTTTTCCGCGGACAAGCTCAACCCCGATTTTTGAGAAAAGCGATAAATGAAAACGGAGTTTTGATTTTAGATGACGCACCCCCGTAGCCTGCGCCATGATGAACCCCAAATCCTCGGTTAGCAAAAAATAAATCTTGTTATCTTCCCCACTAGGCATTTCGCCAAGAATAATTGCTTCGGTTCTGTATATAAAATGACTCATGAAGAAATTTCCAAAACCGCCGATAGAACACTTGTTAATTCAGTAATTCCGTCTCCTCCGCTGAAATGGCCCTTTCCATTCTCCAGAATAGTTTTGGCGCTCAGTTTTTGCGCGAACATCTCTCTATTGTTTAAGGGAACTACGTCGTCATTGTCGGAAAAAATTGCCATAAAATAATCCGTATGCTGATTAACCTTGATAAAATCAATCGGGGTTTTTATCCACGGCTCGGCAACTTTTTCTTCGTCTTTTTCTAAATTCATAAGAGTAAACCATGGGGCCACGAAAACACACCCGCCAACTCTTTTACTGTCGGGCAATTTTTCTAAATATCTTAAAATTGTCTGGCACCCTATACTATGTCCGACAAAATATGTCCGTTCGTCAGGTTCGCCTATCAGTTTTTCCAAATACGAAATCCACGCCCCGATACGCGGATTTTCGGTGTCAGGCATATCAGGAACAAAAACCTCATAACCGCGTGATTCAAGTTCTTTTTTTAGCCAAGGAAACCAGCCTTCTTTTGAGTTTCCTCCCCACCCATGTACGATAAATACGCGTTTTCTTGTCCCGTTAGAAGTTAATACCATAAGACAATTTTAATACTATATTAAGCTGGAGGCGAATTCGCTCATAAATTTTACTATACCTACAAATTTATACGAACTTCTAATGGGATCATATTTTTACGACCCCGGATTAAGCACCTGGAAAGAAGTTTCTCCGTCGGAGTTTGAAATGGATATATGACTTAAAAGAGTTGAGTGCTTTAACTCATCTTCATTCTTTTTTATCAAAGAAGCTGTTTTTTCGTCGCAGGAAACCAAAAGCGCAACCTTGTCGCTCGGAGTAAGACCTTCCTTTTTTCTGAAATCCTGAATAGCGCGTACTAAATCGCGAACATCGCCTTCTTCTTTTAGTTCTGGTGTAATATTTGTATCCAATTCAACTTCATTTTCAATCTCTTCATCAAAAGTAACTCCCTTCACATTTACTTCATCTTTAATTAATTCAATATATTCAGGTTCTAAGTTTTGAGTTTTGAGTTTTAAGTTTTGAAGCGGCTGCCTCACTTTTATCCCCGCCTTCGATCTCGCCTCAAGTCCAAGCGAAACAATTTGACGCACCTTTTGCATTTCTTGTATTACTTGTTGGTTGTTGGTTGTTCGTTGTCCGTTGTTACTGGGCCAAGATTCCAAATGCACGCTTTCTTCTTTTTCCCCACGTGTAACTTTCAAATACAAATCATCCGCTATAAACGGCATAAGCGGGGCAATGAGCTTGGAAAATTCCTCAAGCACAAAATGGGTTGTCTCAAGCGCCATTTTTTTATCATTTTCATTGTCTGATTTAAATCTTTCGCGCGAGCGCCTGATATACCATGTGGAAAGATCGTCAATAAAATCCGCGACTGGCCTCGCCACTTTATCAAGCTCGTATTTTTCCATCCCCTCGGTCATTACATTTTTAAGTTCATTCAGGCGCGCGATAATCCATTTATCCAGAATATTTTCCGAAGTGTCGCTTCCCTTTTCGTCTCCCTTATATAATTCGTAAAAAGAGTAAACATTATTGAGGCGGGAAATATTTTTCTTGTATATTTCATCAATTCCTTTTTCCAAAAATACCAAGTCTTCCCCGCGCATTATTGGAGAAGATAAGAGGTAATATCGCAAAGAATCAGCGCCGTATTTATCCACCACATCCATAACTTCCGGATAATTCTTGAGACGCTTGGACATTTTCTGCCCGTCACTTCCCAAAACCAGTCCGTTCACGATGACATTTCTGTATGGTGTTTCTCCAAAAAGCCCGACGCCCAAAATAATCAGGCTGTAAAACCAACCGCGCGTTTGGTCGAGACCTTCAGCAATAAAATCAGCCGGAAAATTTTTCTTGAATTCCTCCTTGTTCTCAAATGGATAATGGAACTGCGCGTAAGGCATTGACCCCGATTCAAACCAGCAGTCAAAAACGTCCAGAATTCTTTTCATCGTTCCTCCACAAGAGCAATCATAAATCACCTCGTCTATGTACGGGCGGTGTAAATCAATAACATACTCCTTATTGTGAGGAAACTGTGTAAAATCAACCTCCTCAACCTGGCCGTTTGAGATGAAATAATCCCCATTATTTTTAGCACGCTTTTTCTGATATTCCAGTGTTTCCTTGTCGCTCATGCCTAGAGCTCCGGCAATAAGCATCCACATGGGAGAACCGTGCGTGACTATGAGAATAGTTTCATTCTTATATGTTTTGTCCGCGTCGAATATAGCTGAAACTACCCTTGTCCTGACTTCTGCGTGATTTTCACCATCGCCATGCCTAACATATAAATCATTTTCATTAAAAGGTTCTAAGGTGTTATTCATTATTGTTTTACCTTGACCTTTGGAGCCATGATTGAATTCAATCAAGCGCCTATCTGATACAATCTTCTCTTCCGATAATCCTAGCTCATTCGCTATAATGTCCGCGCTTTCTTTGGCGCGGGGGAAGGGTGACGTTATGATACGGGTTATTCCTTCTTTAGAGAGTTTACTAGCGACAAGTTTTATACTTTCCTTCCCGCTCTCCGTAAGATGATTATCGGGATTACCATTGGAATCATTGGTCCCGGAAACATTACTTTCCGCCTGGCCGTGGCGCATAACAAAATAACGATTGCCACTTTTAGGAATTTTTTTCTTTAACTCTTCTATGCTCCCTATCGCTTCAACCTTTTCACATTCCAGGCATTTCCAAACGGGCAAAGGCGCGCCCCAATAGCGCGAACGTGAAATAGCCCAATCGCGCGCGCCTTCGAGCCATTTGCCGAATCTTCCTTCTCCCACATGCTCCGGCACCCAGCAGACTTTTTTATTTTCTGAAACGACCTTGTCGCGGAATTTCGTTACCTTAACGAACCAAGACGGAGTGGCGTAATTGAGAAGAGGCGTGTCGCATCTCCAGCACATTGGGTACGGATGGATTATTTTTTCTTTGGCGAAAAGCAGATTTCTCTTGGCCAGATTTTTTATGATTTCCACATCCGCCGACTGCGTATCGTCTTTCTGTTTTACATACATGCCGGCAAAATCTTTGACCTCCGGTTTAAATCGTCCATCCATCTCTATGTGTTGGACAAATGGCAACTTAACTTCGTTGCCTAAATTCATGTCATCCTCGCCAAACGCTGGGGCTTCGTGAGCTATGCCTGTGCCCTCATCTGCTGAAACGAAATCTGCCGCGTAGACCTTCCAACCATTTTCGCGGTTATTTAATAACTCATCTTTATAGTAGTAATCGAAGGGTGGCACATACTTGATGCCAACCAAATCCATCCCCTTGTGCTCGGCCACAATGACATATTCTTGCCCCGCAAAAATTGTTTCAAGGCGACTTTTCGCAAGAATGAACCGAATTTTCTTTCCGACACCTTCGTCTTTCTTCTCAATCGTCACATAGTCGATATCTTTACCCACAGCAAGAGCCACATTGCCCGGTAACGTCCACGGCGTAGTAGTCCACGCCAGAAAAGATGTGCCGGGACTATCAACCAACTTAAACTCCACTGTCACCGAAATATCGGTTGTATCTTTATACCCCTGCGCCACCTCAAAATTGGAGACTGGTGTCTCGCATCTGGGACAGACATACATTACTTTATGTCCTTCATATATGAGCCCTTTGTCGTAAAGAGTTTTAAACGCCCACCAGATTGATTCAGAATAAGAGGCATCCATAGTTTTATACGACAAATCCATGTCCACGAAACGCCCAAGTCTCGGTACCGCCTTTTTCCAAAATGAATCAAACCTAAGCACGGCACTCCGCGCCGCTTCATTGAAATTGCCTATGCCATATTCTTCTATGTCTTTTTTGTGAGAAAGTTTGAGTTCCTGCTCTATGATATTTTCAACAGGAAGACCATGACAGTCCCAACCCCACTGGCGCCTCACATACCGCCCCGTCATTGTGCGGTAGCGCGGAATGGCATCTTTTATCGTGCCTGCCAAAATATGCCCGTAGTGAGGCTCTCCTGTCGCAAAAGGCGGGCCATCGTAAAAAACAAACAGCTTACCGTTCTTGGTCTTTTCAAGAGTTTTCTCAAAAATCTTTTTTTCTTTCCAGCCGGCCAAAATACGCTCTTCAGTAAGCGCCACTTCTGATTTTCTTTTTTCGTTGGAATCTTTTTTGTCCATATATCTTTAGATACTAACACAGGAAATCGCCCAATGAAAAACACCGGACACATATAGTTATAGTGTGTCCGGTGCGGGGAAACTCTCAAACTCGGCCCAATGAGTACACTTCCAGATCAAAAATCAAGCTCCCGGGATCCACGTCGCTGAGTCTGGCGACACTTACACAATACGCGTCGTTGTTGACTATCCAGACCTCTTTAACACGAAACAGGCCAGAGGATGGGAACTCATCTGTCCCCACCTGACGAAAATTGAATAACTGACCTTCTTCGGGAATGGAATTCACGTTGAATCTGAGAACATAGTCTTCCGCCTGTACTAAAACAGGAATTGTGTCAGTCGCCTTGATATTGTCTTCGGCAAGTGCTTCCCAAACGCCTTCTTCTATTGATTCGGGCAACTCTTCACCTGGCCGGGCGAACTTCGTTCCCCCAGAACCAGAGTGCCGATAAAGAACGTAGCTGTTACAGCGAGCAATTTGTGGCACGTGCGCCCCCTTATCTAAAAATCACTAAACAAAAGCTACAAGAATACACTTATGGTGTCAACAAAAAAAGAAGTTGCAGGTTTTTGTATTTACTAAAAGCTATAAGCTAATAGCTAAAAACTAGTTATTACATCCTCTCTGGCGCGGAAATGCCGAGTAAGCTTAACGATTTCGATAATGTGTTTTTTGCATTTTCCGCAAGAAGAAGCGCGCCCCTATTATAATTTTCGTCCCCCACTATGCGTATCTTTTCATAAAATTGCGCAAAGGCCGAGGCGAGTTCGTAAACATAAGTTGTCAGCCTATGAACCTGATAGTCTTCAGCGATTCCTGAAATAACTTCGGGAAATTCCAAAAGCTTTACCGCAAGCGCACGTGCGACATTTTCTTTGACGATATCGCTTATTCCGCTCCCGTCCGGCGAATACGATTTTGTTTTCTCTAAAATTGAACAAATGCGCGCGTGCGCGTACTGCACATAGAAAACGGGATTCTTGGCGGAATGTTCGCGCGCGAGCGCCATATCAAATTCCATGTGGGTGTTAAGCGATTTCTCAGAAAAAAACCAACGCACCACGTCAAGACCAAATTCGTCCACCAAATCTTCCAGAAGCACGACATTGCCCGCGCGCTTGGACATTTTGGCAGAAACGCCGTTTTCTTTAAGCGACACGAGCTGGGTAATAAAAATTTTAAGTTCGCCCTTCCAGCCGAACATTTTCTTCACCGCCTGCATCCTTTTCACATGCCCGTGATGGTCGGCGCCCCAGATATTTATAACTTTGTCGTACCCTCCAACAAATTTATCGTTGTGATAAGAAATATCAGAAAGAAAATAGCTTTTAGTGCCGTCGGAGCGGACTATTACCCTGTCTTCATCGTCTCCATATTCACTTGTTTTCAGCCATACGGCTCCATCTTTTCGGTAAATAAACTTTTCTTCCTCAAGATCAGCAAGCACTTTATCGTTTAACCCAGAAGCACTCAACTTTTCATCTTCCGAGTACCAATTGAAGTGGGATATTTTTAGTTTCTGCTCTATGAACTCTTCAGTTTTCTCCTGTATCAGCCCCGCCAGTTTGAAGCCGGCTTCCTTTTCATCCATTCCGCTAAAATCCGTTTCCTTAATAATCTCAAGCAGTTTTGAGGTCTTATACTGCTCACCTGTACCAAGTGCCGTCTTGCCGAGTTCTATTATCTGTTTTGATTCGCGAGAATCGTTGACGTAATACTCACGAATAATACGAGCCCCAGAAAAAACAAACACATTCCCCAGTATGTCCCCATAAAAAGCCCCTCGCCCGTGACCGATATGCAGTTCCCCCGTGGGGTTAGCGGAGATAAACTCAACATTAATTTTCTTGCCGTGGAGAAAGTCGTATCCTTTATTTATTTTCTTTTCCAAAATCTCAAGCTCATCGCATATCGCCTCGTCGGCTAGAAAAAAGTTTATAAATCCCGACCCCGCAATTTCCATTTTGGAAATCGCTTTTTTAATTTTTTTATTTTTTGAAAGTTCGCCAAGAATTGCTTCCGCCACTTCTCTAGGCTTTTTGCCTTCGCCCGAAGCAATTACCATCGCCACATTTGTGGTGTAATCCCCAAAACGTCCATCCAAAGAAACGTTAAAACTACCGGCTTCGGCAAAAAGTTTAGTGGAGGCGCCGCGTATTTCATTCTCTAAAAAATCCCTTATCATATTTTAGATTTTAACATGCATGAAAATTATTTCCCCGAACTGCCAAAAC
This sequence comes from uncultured Candidatus Saccharibacteria bacterium, assembly GCA_964361185.1. GTDB lineage: Bacteria > Patescibacteriota > Minisyncoccia > Phycocordibacterales > VMEP01 > JBAZYZ01. Next base: position 15,525 of record CAYHZS010000002.1, on the reverse strand, counting down.
CCTTGTCTCCCCGCTTAGTTTCGCTTAGCCCCGCAACTTCAATAATTTCTGCCTGTTCTATTTTTTGAATTATCATCTGAGCCACCTTGTGCCCCTTTTCAAAAAGATACAGTTTGTCGCTTAAATTAATAACCCCTACGTCCACTTCTCCGCGGTAACCGGAATCTATCACTCCCCCTAATGTTTTGATTCCATTTTTCATGGCAACGCTCGATTTGTCCCAAATAAGCCCCGCGTATCCTTCCGGTATTTCAAAAGCAAGCCCGGTCGGGACATTTTTCCATTCACCGGGGTTTAACTCCGTTTCCACCCGCGCGAGCAAATCAAAAGCCGCATCCCCCGGATAGGCGTATGCCGGAATTTTCGTATCCTTTGTCAGTTTTTTAACCTTTATTTTCATTAAAATATTGTAGCAAATTGCAAGTAAAATAGAGAATTGTTCAATATTGCAACATCGCCAACTTAACTATATATTTAGACAATGAAAGAAAAGCTAGTTTTGAAGGGGATAATCCCGTTTGCCCAACTGACATCAATGTTGCGGAAAGTGGTTTTTCGCGGACTTTTTGATAAGAAAGGAATGTCCCTAAAACCATACCAGCGGGCAAAATTTAAACTGGTTACGATACACCCACCCCAAAAAATAGGTCAGTCTCCAAAAATAGCCGTTGATGATAAAAAGCACAATCTTTTTACTCCCCAGCCGACGATTTACGAAAACCAAATGGAGGTTTTTGATACCGTCGATAAATTTCTGCGCGCGCATAAAATGCGTATAAACAACTTAAAAAACGGGCTTCAGTACAATTGGGAGGGACGCGGGGATTTCCACATACTGCCACCCATTATCGAAAAACATACCTACGAACTTAAAAATGGATATCTTGACCTTGATAAAATCAGCAAACGATTTGAAAATACATATACAACCGACGCGCGCAATAATTTGCATAACATTTCAAAGAGATTCCTAACTTCATTCTACATCGACGAAGTGAGCAAACTAGATTATCTGGATGTTTTCAACTCGAACGCTCCGATTATAAATTACGGGCTAAGATACAACGGCAAGCAAGATTTTTACATCATCTGTGACGGTGCTCACCGAATCGACTACGCCATAGAAAAACTCGGTAAGCCAATCACAGCCATTTTGGTGGAACCAGAGTCACCAAGGCGCCCGCTTCTGCCGTATTACGCTTTTCCTGTTTCATTTGTTCCTACTGTCCGCCTCACCAGCAAGAAATCGGAAAAAATGTACCCGCGACTCGAAAGAGACAAAATTCATCTGTTAAACGACTTCATTAAAAAAACTCTACATTATGACTGGGAAGCCGCCCAGTTGAGTGTCAGCAAGTTAAGGAGCAACATTTAAATATGGCTGACGAGTTATCTTATTTGAAAGACGGGCTTCCTCTCGCTGTCGTTAAAAAAGTCATCGGGGGGGCGAACCGGACCTCTTCCGTCTGCTATTCAAAAAGCGGGCGGAAATACCGCGGGGCGAATATCGACTCCGACACGAATCTACTGAACATTTCTTCGGAACAATCGGCTCTTCTTTTGGCGGTATCTCATAGCGATTACGAAGTGGAGGAAATGGTAACTCTAGTGGAAAAAAGCGACGGCTTTATGGTAAATCCGTTTACGGTAAAAACCATGATTGATTTCTGCGTGCGGACCGGTAGCGAAATCAGGTATAGAATAATAGACATGGACGGGCGCGAGATATTCTCGGCCCCAAAGATCTCCGAAACAATCAGTTTTTATCGTCCGCCTCAAAAGATACTCTCAAAAGTAACGGGAGCGGTTATTTCCGAAAATAAAGCCACCTTTGACAAAAGTCTTTCTGTGAAAGACCAGCTTAAGAAATACGCTGATGAGGGGCTTAGCAAGTGCTTCCATACCTACGACAACGCGAGTGCCTACAGCACGGCCGTGCTGACGGAGGACGGGACAATATACTATACCGGGCAATATTCCAGTTTTGAAAAAAGAGGAAGCATCCATAGTGAAATGGCGGCGCCAATCCTTGCCCTTATGAACGACAAAACAAAAATTACCGCGCTCGGTTTAGTGTCAACAAAATTTACCGACACCCCGTGTGAGATTTGCGGATGCTGCCGACAATTTCTGGCCGAAATAAGCGCCAAATACGATTTGAATATTAAATTGTACTGTTTCGCCAAAGACACAATGGAATTCAAGCAATACTCTCTGGATGAGCTTTTGCCGAATCAATGGTCTAGTAAAAAATGGCTGTAAAAATTTCCCAATTCCCGATAGTGGATGCGCTTCTCTTAACTCCACCTGAGGGTAAAGACGGTTTTATAGGCATCTGCACCAACACCACCGCCCCGGGACAGGTGCTGAATGAACTTGAGGGAAAGGAACGGCGTTTTGTTTCGGTCTTGGGTTCTCTTATCGTAAGCCGGGATGGGGCCGAAAGAATGATACTAAATTCCCTGTCCCACCCCACGCTCTCATATCTCATACTTTTCTCCGAGGAGTCGCTCACCTTTTCACCAAGCACGAATCTTCTCTTGGCGCTTCAGTATGGAATCAACATCGAAGACCGCGACCACCAGATAATAAACGGCAAGGCGGCCTCGTCACACTACCCGAGCCTCTCCGAAAAAATAGTGGATTCATTCCGCGACAATATAACAGTCCTACCGATGTTCATGTACAAGAACGATTACGGCAAGAAGATAGTCATTGACTATCTGGAATGGGCGCGTCCAAAACTGCCATCAGACGTATATGAATTTTTGAAAGAAGCGAACGAAACAGGGAAAATATATTACGACTCATTGAACAAGCTTGTGTCTCTCCTTGGAGCATCCGCGCCTAAAGAACGCGGAGTTGTGGAGCTTGACCCGAAAGAATTTCAGCATCTGCAACCACCCAAAATAGACATACCTCCGAAAGAATTTGTCCCTGAAGTTGATTTTATAGTGCAAAACAAAAAAGGATTAATCCGCCTGGATATCAGGGTAGGTGAAGACACTTTTTTTATAAAAAGTCCGGACGAATTTTTGCTTGAATATTCCCTTATGAAATTTTTAGGCGACAGGAAAAAAGAAATAGGCAACTTAAACCAGTTTTTCCTGGGAGCGGAAATTGCCCGCGTAAGCGCGGAGATAAAAAATGAAATAAAATTCCCTTCTTTCGTGAAATCAAAGAACCTTACCGGGCAAAAAGAAATAATGCTTGAATCAAAAGTTTCTCTCATAACCGATAAAAAATATTATTACAAAATTAACGTAAGGGAGAGCCAAGTAGCGGTAATGTGCCTCGCTTTTGATGTCTGCGAGGAAGTTTTCGAACTGCGATCTCTAAAAATCGGCGGGCTTTTTGAATGGCTGTCCGAAAATAACCGCTTTGAGAACTACGAAATGGACATACTGCACCGAATTGACATTGGTGGGCAAATCGGCCGGGCCACCATAGCCGCTTCGTTTAATTACGCTTTTATTCAAGACTTCCCAAACATTTTCAAGATTAATACGGAGAGTCTTCCCCTACTCATAGCCGACGGGGATAATTTTTTAGACGTACATAAGCAAGTCCTTATGAAAATATATACTCAAGGACTTACGGAAGAACACGGCGATAAGCAAAAAGGGTCGGCTCGTTCCGCGGTAATGCTCGCGATTTACCGCAATGCCGCAAAAGCGCTGGCCTCGCTTTCGGCAATATACAAACAGGGAGAGAGAAGTACTGAAGAAATACGTGAGGCTTACAAAGCCCAGCTTCTGCGTTTTGACCATGATGGCGACTATAGCTACGGGGAACGCACGAGGGTGTTTTTTGGCTTTGATCAGCTCCCTAAAACCGCCCTTGTTCTAAAAAATAATCCGACTAGAGCCGCTATAATACAGCGCTTTGACCCGGTAGAAGACATGAGAAGCTATACCGACCCGGACACCGGCAAAACAAAGTACACGCACGACCCGTGCCTTACTCATGATATTTTTTTTCTGCAAAACGGACATCTGCACTCATTTCACATAGCTCGCGCCCATAATACCGTGAATGCGTACCCCGAAAATATATTTGGTCTTCATGACGCTTATATATGCACCGTTAGAGAGAAACTCGGCGCGAAACCCGGAGATATGTATATGTTATCAAGTAGAGCAAACATACTCCTTCTGACTGAAGAACAGCGGTCTAAAAAACTGATGAGCGAACCATCTAAACCGATGGATGAAATTGATTCAAAAAGCGGACCATACCAGCTAGCCGAAAACACCAAGTTTCCTTTGGCGAATGAAACCGGTGTTGCTTATAGCTTTGTCCCTCTTCAGAAAATAGCTTCGCGACCAAATAATTTTATTCTCGACCGGCTGGAAAATATGGAGGGTGTAAACACAATTGAAAAAGCTATTTTCTATCTTAAAGAAAAAGGAGTAATGCATAATAATCCTATTTTAACGGAGTACAAAGCCGGAAAAATGGACCCTCAGGGAGACTATTTGGCGTTCTTCCAGGCGAACGTAATGGGCGGTAAAGTACACGCGACGGCAGTCTTTATGAACCATTCCATTAGCAAACAAAAAGAAGACCTTGAATTACTAAACTATATATCGACAAAATTCAGTGAAACACTTGGATATCCCCTTGGGAACCTTTCTTTGTTTTACGTCGCTTTTACACAATGATTGATTACAAAAATAAAACTAAAGTCATTGGCTTTGATCTTGACCAGACTCTGTATCCGAAATCGCCGGAAATTGACGAGGCAATTCAAAAATATATTTATGAAAAAATTGCCGCGAGCAAAAAGTGCTCCTTGGGAGAGGCGAGGGCGCTTTTCGCCGATCTTTACAAAGATGGAGCGGGTATGGGAGGGAGCAAGGCGCTTGCGACTCTGGAGATACCAAACGGAAAAGAAATCGTCCAGGAAGCGCTCGAGAGGGCCGACATAGCCTCATTCCTCGTTCCAAACCCGGAGACTATAAATCTTTTAAAAAAACTTAAAGAAAAATATAAAAATTTGGATGTAATCACCGGATCTAACGGTTCAATAACCCATAGAAAACTTAAGAAGCTCGACATCGGCAAAGAAATCTTCAGCCACATTATCACTAAAGATGACGCTTCAAAATCAGACGGCTCAGCTTATAAAATATGGCTGTCTTTTTATGATTTGCCTCCGGAAAATTTCCTTTATATCGGCGACAGGGTTATGAGTGACTATGAAGTTCCAAAAAATATAGGAGTAAAAAGTATTTTAGTGAATATCAAAGAAAAAAACGATGGCGTTGATTGCCCGCAGCTCTCCTCCCTGCTTGAACTCGAAAAGTATCTTTAAAAATAGGGATAAAAATTGCCAGTCCTTTTCGTTGGCTGGCAATGCTACGCATCTTGGTTACGTTGACCGCGTGGGTGAGGCAACCCACTTGTATGCCACAAGCTTGTCAGGCTCCTGGACAGTTATCGCCGGCAGTTCCACTGTAAGCTCAACCGCGAAAAAGCACAGTCGGTAGCGTGTATGGAGTCCGGGGTAACTTACGCTGTCTGACTCCCTGAACTTATCCCCCGTAAACTTGAAATCTTCTTTGGGCTGAAGGGACAGGATCGGGAACTCCTCGTTGACCAAGCGGCTAAGGGCTTGTTCCGGTGTTTCTCCAGGCTTAAACTTTTCGCCCGTTGACGCATCAAGCTCCCTTTCGCGTCGGCGCTTGCCCTCGTAGAAAAGCTGGAAGTCCTCTCTCAAAACCATTCCCTTGTACTCAATATCCAGACAGAGAACGGAAACCTCTCTGACCAGTCTGCCGTCATCGGTTACGGCAAGAGCGCATTCACCATCCCTGACTTCGCAAAAAAGATGGGTCAGAGTTTTGGCTTTATCTCTACCCCAAGTGCTTGTATCTACGCCAAAATCCTTCATAAGCATCCTGAGTTCGCGAAGAGACGTCACTTTTTTCATTAAACCACCTCCGTTTGACTTAAGTGCCAAATCGCAAAACCTTACGTTTCTACACATATACCTATCACAACCCGCCCTTAAAAACAAAACCCGCCGAATTGGCGGGTTTTGTTTTTAGATGTTAGTTATAGGTCGTTATTCGTAGGTTATTACTTCACATCAATCCCCATTGAGCGAGCGGAGCCTTCGATAATTTTCATAGCCTGCTCAACAGTATGGGCATTTAAATCCTGCATCTTTTTTTCGGCGATTTCGCGGAGTTGGGCTTTGGTGATTTTCCCAGCTTTGGTCACGAGCTGTTTGCCGGAACCTTTCTCCACTCCGGCCGCCTTCTTTATAAGACCCGACGCCGGCGGAGTTTTAACAATGAAATCAAACGTTCGGTCCTCGTATACTGAAACTACAACCGAAACCGTATCCCCAATCATTTTCTGGGTGGCAGCATTGAATTTAGTGACAAAGTCACCGATATTGACCCCTGCCTGTCCGAGCGCGGGCCCCAAAGGAGGAGCAGGTGTCGCCTTTCCCGCTGAAATCTGAAGCTTTATTTTCTTTGTTATTTTCTTGGCCATATTATTTAAACTTACGACTGACAACTTACAACCTACAATAAAACGATGTTAGATACAAATTCCTTGACCTCGTATCTTTGGTCGTGGGTTGTGGGTCGTTAGTCTCTAGATTTTTTTGATTTGTAAAAAATCTAATTCTACCGGCGTCTCTCGTCCGAACATTGAAACCAGCACCTTTACCTTTCCGCGGGCATCATCCACTTCCGACACCTTACCTTCAAATTCCTTGAACGGTCCATCAGACACAATTACCGCATCCCCAATCTCAAAGTTAACATTGTGCTTTACGGTATCATTTTTCATCCTCTTGAACAAGGTTTCCACTTCGTCCTTATTCAAAGGTACCGGAGTCACTCCTGCGCCAACAAAACCGGTTACCCTAGGAGTGTTGCGCACGACGTACCACGAATCGTCGGTTACAATCATTTCCACGAGCACGTAACCCGGGTAAATTTTTTCCTCGTTTTCCACGCGCTTCCCTCCTTTAACCTTAATAATAGTCTCTGTGGGAACTACTACGTTAAAAATCTTATCTTCCATGCCGAGAGACTCCACCCGCTGTTTCAAATTGCGCATCACAGCATTTTCATAGCCGGCATAAGTATGTATAGCGTACCAATTTCTCTCCCCGTGTACTTCTTGTTTAGCCATATTATTTATTCAGGATAAACTGTTTTAAAAGGTAAGCGAATCCGAAATCAAAAACTCCCAAGAAATAAGCGACGGCAAAAGAAACGATAATTACAATCACCGTGAAAGCAACTGTCTGCGATTTGGTCGGCCAGGATACATGCTTAAGCTCTCCTCTTGTTTCTCTCAAATAATCAACTATTTTCATATATTTTCTTGAAGAACGAAGTGTGTCCTAGTAAATCTAACCACTCCGCTCCTTAAATTTCTAAACATTTTTAAAAGGCCCCGGGGCCTTTTTTAACACTTTACTCTACCCTGGATAGAAGTCAATGGGCCAAAAAAACACCCCCGATGTATGCTGGGGGTGTTTTTTTGATGTAATCGCCTATTATCCTATCTTATTTCGTAAGTAACAGTCACACTTGAAGTGATTTTATTTTCTCCTTTCGGCATATCTGGAACAGGCGCACTTTCCGGACCGCCACCCATTCCTACCGCCATACTTTTGGCGTAATAAACCGGATAGTTTCCGCCTTCGGAAAAGCTAACAATCCTCACTAACCGAACGTCCAAATCATCCGCCAATTTTTTTGCTTTGGCCTTAGCGTCATCAATCGCTTTCTTTCTGGCTTCAGCCTTGAGCGCGTTGTCATCATCAATTGAAAAATTAGGTCCGGACAAATCGGTAACTTTAAGTTTTCCCAGCCCGTCAATTATTGCTCCCACTTTATCGGTATCGCGGATTTTTACCGTGATTGTATGCGTTACGTTGTAGCCGGTAAGAACTCTTTTGCCGGGCACGGGTGGATAAATCATTGGCTCCGCCCCGTCTCTTACGTAATCATATTGCGGATTTGCGTAGTAACCGCTTGTTTTTATGTCTTTCTCGGCTACCCCAGACTTCTTCAGGAATTCTATCGCCGGATTCATTATGTCGGTTACTTTTTTCTGTGCGTCCGTAACCGATTTACCTTCCACTTGCGCCGAAAAACTTATCTCCGCGATGTCCGGCACAGCAAAAACTTCTCCTTCACCACTTACGTTTATTACATTTGTCGGCTGAACACCGGCGCCGATGTAGCCGTATTGCTTTATTTCACTTAACGTGAGCGAGGCAAGATAAACTACTATTAAAACCGCCGTGACCGTGGTCAAAGAAAGCAGTCTGCGTTTCCTCAAATCTATTTCACCCATCCACTTCTCTTTAAAATTGAATATATCAAACATATTTTTATGGATTATTTATTAACATAGTAATTATAACATAGGTGCGCCTGCCCCATAGTGAGCTTGCCGTGTACTGAGTATTCTCTAGTACTGCGGTAACCTTTACTTCTGGGGTTGCATAGAAAAAGCTATTGCTTCACAATTACTGTAGATGTATCCCTTGATAAGGAATCCTCATCATGAAAAGCGCTCTGGATATGGCCCATAGAAAGTGGAAAATGGAAGACATTGGCACAGAAGCATGGGTGGACGCAACGGCAAAAGTAGCCCATGAAGCGTTTTCTGAAACCGTCCAAAACGGATTGCGGGCACCCGAACCACCGCTCAAAGTGATTGCTTCAGTCCTCAGGGAATGGTGTTCACTTTGGGACAGGTTCGCGGAAGGAGTAGAAGTAGTAATTCCCCTCTTTCCCGCGCGCGCGGTAATCGGCACGGTACTGGCGCCCATACGCGAACACGCGGATTTCCTGGCAGGACCAAAGCTCAAGGCCGTGAAAAAAGAGGCCGAAATATGAGAGGGCGCGAATGGGGCGGTCTTAATCGACACCGCCCCATTGTTTTTTATATAACCCTCTAAATTTTTTCTTCGGACAGAGTGTTAGATTCTTTGGAGAAATATTTTTTCCAGGCGATAAACATAAGAACGAAATTTGCCGTAGAGGTCACCATAGAAAGCACGCAATAGAAACAATACGCTTTTATCACAAAAGCCTGGAGTGAGAAGGTATAACAGGCAAAAAGAAAGCCGAGTGTTGTAAGTGCCATAAGAGCCTTCACCGCTACCGGATTTTTGCTTTGCAGATAATACACGGCGGTCAGAACAACCAAGAGATAAAACACAGAGCCGTAGAGAGAAAGGGGTATTCCTAAGAGGTTCGAGTATGGACTTGAGTTAACCGCGTCGCATCCCCCAAAAAAATAACACTGGAGAGGCGAACCAAGGAACCTTTTGGCGGTAAGATATAACGCGTCGACAAAACCCAAAAAGCCAACGGCCAAAATTGCCCAGGCAAATGCATTAGGGATTGTTTTGTACGGCATCTCTGACTTGTTTTGCGAAATCATCATATGAATTATATCCTTCCATTTTCTTTCCATTCAAATAAAATGTCGGGGTTGAATTGACCGAGGCGCGCCTGCCACCCTCGCGATCTGTCGAAATTTTGGCTTTGACTTCTCCGGAATTCATCTCGGCTTTAAAAGAACCCGTATCCAAACCGATTGATTCCGCGTATTTGTAGAATGTCTCTTTGGCATCAGCGAGCTCCGACCATTCGCTCTGTTTTTCAAAGAGAACGGAGTGCATCTCCCAAAATTTTCCTTGCCTGCCGGCCGCTTCAGCGGCATAAGCGGCAAGTTCGGCGTTTTTGTGCTGGGGCAACGGAAAATTTCTGTAAATAAATAGGATTTTTCCTTCAAGCTCTTTATTTAGGTCTTCCAGGCGGGGGAAAAAAGCTCCGCAAGCCGGACACTGGAAATCGCTGTATTCAACCAAGACCACTCTGGCATCTTTGGGACCGCGGGTTTGATCAGCGGTGGAAATTTCCGGAATTGTCAAAGCCGTGCCGGAAGAGGGCGCTTTAGCAAGCCAAGCCACGCCAAAAACTGTCCCTATTAGTACTAATACTACTGTTCCCCAAATAACAGCTCCTTTCATTTTTCTAAATTTTAGCTATTTTTTATCCTCGTGGTGCTCGCACTTTCCTTCTTCGCATTTGCCACATGACTCCTTTCCGCATAAGCCGTAGCGTCCGCAAACACAACCGCCCAACATCGCAAGTCCTCCGATAATAGCCAAATTTTTAAGAACTTGCACCCACTGCATGGAATCTCCGGCTAAAGCACCCTTCAAATGGAAAAAGTAGGTGGCCACGAGAGTAAAGGCTACCAAAAACCAGGCAGAGTAGCGTTTTCCCCAAGAGCCGACGACTAAAAGAACGCCGGCAACTAGCTCAAGCAAACCCGAAGCCCAGGCGAAAAAAGTCGCCGTGCCGGCTGATACACCCATAATGCTTGCAATATACCCGGATGTACCGGCAATATCGGTAATTTTGCTGTAACCAGCATAAATAAATATTGCCGCTACAAGCACTCGTATTAATATTTTGCACCAGCCCCTCCCGCAAGCCCCACAAGAATCTGATTCGCATTTTCCAATCATATTATTATTGTTTATTTTATTAATCGCTATCCGAGGAATAATCTGTATTATACAACCCAAAACTCAAAGCTACCAGATGATTGAGAAACCCGCTATAATCAGTATTCCTAGTGCATTCATACTCAAAGATATGGGAACGAGCGCCGATAATTTGGTTCTTGCTATGCCAAGCATGGCCAAACCTATCTCATCCGGAAAAGGCGAAACAATGATTAGCGCGCCAATAAATGGTATTGTCCATTTGAACATATTAAGGTGCATTACCTTAGCCAGACGCTCAAATACGGGCCTGTGGCTTAAAAGTTCAAAGTCATGTGAAAAATGACCACGCACGGAATAGAAAAGTATCAGGTCGCCAATTAGCGCACCGATAGCTCCAATTAAAACCAATTCTCCAAGCGGGACAATGCCCGAAAGCTCTACCAGAGCCACAATAGAAACCGGAAGCGTCACCAGAGAAGTAAAAAACAACCCTGCGACAAAAACGCTCAAAAATCGTATTTCGCTTGTCGATTGGAGAATACGTTCAAAGACGTTTATTTTTATTAAAAAAAGCGCGAAGACTACGCTTAAAGAAAATATTAGTAAGTCCCTAATCAAATGTATGTACCACTTCATTTATTCGAAAGTATAGCAAAAGCTCGGACTTTCCAATCCGGATTATCTCCTGCTCTTATTTACGGTGACCGAGGGTGCTCCGTTGTCCCACACGCTGGTTTTTTTGACCATGACGGAAACACCTGCAATTCTTTTGTCCAAGAGTATTTTATCCGCTATATTGCTTGCCAATTTTTCTATTAGGTAGCACGAGCTCCCTTCGATGATTTCGCGCACGGAATTTTTCATGCCGGAATAATCAACAGTGTCTTCTAGCTTGTCGGTTCGCGCCGAAAGAGTCGCGTCAAAAGATATTTCCACGTAAACTTCAAATTCCTGCTCCACATTACGCTCTTTTTTGTAAGCGCCGTGCTTGCCGGAGAAAACCAAATTGTCTATGCGGATTTTGTCCATACTTGAAAATTTAGAATTGGGTGCCTACTGGGATTTGAACCCAGACTGAGAGATCCACAATCTCTAGTGCTAACCATTACACTATAGGCACCATATCTACCTAAACTAACAACTCACAACTTATAACCTACAATAAAAAACAAAAATTGTCTTGCAGTCTCACTTATACTCTGGCTTTTCTTCCGTTATCCCCGCCTCGTGATTTGAAAGTCTAGCCAAAGCGTAAAGCAAACTTGAAAGGCGGTTTAAATACGCTAGCGTATGCTCGCCGACTTTTCTGTCTCCATTTTCCGAAACTTCCACTACCCGCCTCTCTGCTCGGCGCGCGAGCGTGCGGGCGAAATCAAATGTCGCCGCAAGTTCCGTACCGCCGGACACAAAAAAAGTTTTTATTGGTGGCAGTTCTTTTTCAATGCCGTCTATAATTTTTTCCACTTCTTCAACTTTATCTTTAGCTATAGTTTTATCCGCCCCCGCCAATTCCGCCTGAATTATAAAAAGGTTTTGCTGAACGCCGTTCGCTATATCGCTCACTCGTGTAACCTGTAACATATAGCTTGTAACATCCGACTTAATTTTACAGATACCCAAAAACGAATTTATCTCATCCAATGTTCCAAGCGCTTCGGCTATAGCCGAGCTTTTGGAAATGCGTTGGTCGCAACCGAATGTTCCTGTTGTACCGCTATCTCCCTTTTTTGTATACAAAGCCATAATTATATATTTTATCCTAAATCTACCGTATCACCACCACGCTCACGATATACCAATATTCTGCAGAATGTTGGTATATCGTGAGCTACTTAAAAAGGCCAGTTTGTTTTGGTGTTTCTTCTTTTTGTTTAGTATAAATGTTTTTTTCTTCAGGCATTCCAGCACCACCTGTTTCAAGTTCTTTACATTTTTTTATCGCATCCGGTAATTTCTTAAAACTCCCCGTAAACATTCCCATCATCTCGTTTCCGCGGAGGGCGGCGGCTGGATGAAGAATAGGATAGATAAATCTCTCTCCAAGCGGGAAAAGTTTTCCTTGGTCGCGAGTAACTTTTGCCAGAGGCAGAAAATAATTCATTGAAAACCTACCGAGTGTCACAATAATCTTCGGATTTATTATTTCAATTTGCCGTGCGAGATACGGCTTATACGCCTCTATTTCTTCGGGGGTCGGGTCGCGATTTTCGGGTGGCCGGCGTTTTACGATATTAGTGATATAAACATCTTCTTCTTTCCAGCCGATGTCGCGAATATTTTTCCGAAGTAATTGCCCCGACCGTCCGACAAAGGGCCTTATAAGCCGATCTTCTTCCGCTCCCGGCGCTTCGCCGATAAATAGAACTTCCGCCTCCGAATTTCCTTCGCCGAAAACCAGATTTGTTTCAAGGGGGAGATTTTTGTCGGCTAGCATTTCGTCCGCAAGTTTTTGGAGTTCTACAAATTTGTCCATATTTGATATATTAGCAGAATATGCCAAGTGAGGAACACGTCATATTGGTGGACGAAGATGATACCCAAATAGGAACAATGGGTAAAATGGAAACGCACGAAAAGGGGTTACTGCACCGGGCATTTTCCATTCTTATTTTTAACACTAAAGGAGAGCTGATGCTTCAGAAAAGAGCTTCGGGCAAATATCACAGTGGCGGGCTGTGGACCAATACATGTTGCGGGCACCCAAGGGACGGCGAGGAGCTTGTCTCCGCCGCCCATCGTAGGTTAAAGGAAGAGATGGGTTTTGATTGCCCACTTCGAGAAATCCTTACATTTACCTACCAGGCAAATCTGGACAAAGGGCTAAAAGAAAATGAATTCCTTCATGTTTTCTCGGGGGAGTACAACGACGAGCCTGTTTTAAACACAGAGGAGGCGGACGATTGGAAATGGACAACGATGGATAAGCTAAAAGAAGATACCGGACAAAATCCGGGAAATTATACTTACTGGTTCAAGATAATGCTCAAAAAATCGGAGAAAGCCGGTGTTATTTTCTAAATTTGATGATTCTGTCACAGATATTTTTCGAATGAAAAATCCTGCAACTAATGTCACTAAAAAACAGCCCCCATCGGGGCTGTTTTTTAATTGAAACAGTTGTATACACTTTTGTTATTGCATCATCTGCTTCATTCCACTTTCTTGCGACTTGGTTTTGTTTTCGTTTAGATATTTTTCTGCGATAGCCTGCAAGTCTTTACCACTTGCTACCAAAGATTCATCTTTATACTTCATACCCATATCTTGCACGGATAATCCATATGTTCTCATCATCTCCCCCATTTGTTTAATACTGGATGATTGCTGATTCATCATAGTGGTTACGTCCTGTAATTTCTTCGCGTCCACGGACGACACTTCTGAATTCTTCCCCACAAAGAAACCCACGGCACCGCCTATAATGAGAGCGATGATAGCACCGACAATTATATTTTTCATGTTTTTATTTTTAGTTATAGTTTAATAATATAAGCACTATTTGTTTTTAAGGCGGTTCCCTGCCTAAGCTATGATATTTCATATCAAGTTAGAAGCCGGATGATGTGTCTTTTTGACCGTCCAGAGCCGCTTTTTCTCCGAACTTGTAAAACAGCGCTGGAGTTAAGAATAGAGAAATAATCGTGGAAGAAATTAATCCACCAAATATAACTACCGCTAAAGGATAGAGCATTTCTTTCCCCGGGTCACTTCCGGAAATGAGGAGCGGTACAAGAGCAAATACTACGACCAGGGAAGTCGTTAGCACCGGCACAACACGGTCAAGCGTCGCTTTAACAATTGTTTCCGGAGTAAACGGAAGACCTTCTTTTTGAACCAGAGCCAAGCTCCGCCCTATCAACATAATTCCATTCCTGGACACGATCCCCGCGAGAGAAATAAATCCGACCATGTGGGCAAGATTCACGGACCCTCCGGTAAGCCATATGCCGACCATTCCGCCGATCAAGACCGTGGGAATGTTGGCCATGACCAGAAGTGTTACGGGGATTGATTTGAAAGCGTGGTATAGAATGCCGAAAATCATAACAACACCCGCAATAAAAACTAAAGCCAATCTCCGTGAACTTTCCTTCTGGCTTTTATAATTCCCCTCAAAGGATAGGGTGACTCCCACCGGAAGTTTTTGCGATTCTATCGCTGACTTTGCTCCTCCGACAGCTCCCACCACATCGGAACCTTGGTAGTTCGCTGAAACTACCAGAACTCTTTTTCCTCCTTCGTGATCCAAGCTGTTGCGCCCGCCTTCAATCCTAATATCGCCCACGCTCCCGAGTGATTCTGCCCCCCTGAAAGGAAGCGCTAAGTCGCGAAGGGACTCCATTGAGCCCTTAGACTCAACGTCGAAATACGATACGACATTTACGGATGCCGGACCAAGACGAACCTGTCCTATTCTGTCGCCCATCAACCCCATTTCGATGTCGCTCGCAACGGAACCGGAAGACAACCCATATTCCGCCAAGCGGTTTTGGTCAACGTAAATACGAAACTCGGGCACAATAGTGTTTTGCTGGACACGGGGGTTTGAAATTCCCTTCTGCTTCTTCAGTTCAGTAACGACCTGCTTAGCCGCACGCTCCATGCTCGTGGGGTCATCGCCGAATACTTTTACTACGATTGGCGCGCGCACTCCGGAAAGCAACATCTCTACTCTGTGCGTAATAGGTTGCCCTAAACTAAAATCCGCGTTGCCGAATTTATCAAGAATCGTTTGCACGTCGCCGAAGATTCTTTTATATTCGCCTTCAAAACCGGGACTGATGGCAATCTGTACTTCGCTTGAGTTCGCGCTTCCCCCATGCGGATCCGCCGAAGCCCGTCCAGCGATATGACTGACTTGACGGATACCATCCACTTTCATTATGGCGTTCTCAAGTTTTATGACGTAGTCATTTGTGACAGAGAGAGCGGTGCCGGGGGGCAAAAATACCATAGCTACCATAGACCCTTCGTTAAAAGGAGGGATGCCTTCTTTACCCGCAAAAAAATACATT
>CAYHZS010000001.1:0-48043 GCA_964361185.1 uncultured Candidatus Saccharibacteria bacterium | reverse complement strand
TGCGGCGCGCGCCAGTAATTGTGACGTTCTTGACCTGATCGACCAAGCGAAGGACATGCACGCCGCCGACAAGGAATTGATCGAGGCCCGCGCCGCGCGCGAAGCAGGTTTTCCTGTTGTCGCAATTCCTGGTCCTTCTGCAGTTGTGACGGCGCTTTCCGCTTCCGGCGTGCCAAGCGATGAATTTCTTTTTCTCGGATTTTTACCGCACAAGAAGGGCAGAGAAACTTTGTTTAAGGAAATTGCCGAAACAAAACGGCTAGTCGCTTTCTATGAATCCCCGCACCGCATAATGAAGACGCTTGAGTCGCTTAATAAATATATCCCCGAAAGAAAGGTTATAGTTGGAAGGGAACTCACCAAAGTACACGAGGAATTCCCTGAAGGCACATCCGCCGTACTTTTGGAATATTTCACCAAAAACAAGGAAAAAATCCGCGGGGAGTTTGTGGTGATAGTATCTGTGAGGTAAAATACAAAATTATGAGCTATATAGCCATCCTTTCCCTTTTTCTAATAAGTAGTTTATTTCTGGAGATTTATTTTAAGCCGCACCTCTTTGATTCTATTAAAGAGCGTCTGCTTGCGTCTGCTATCATTTTTATAATCGGTATCATTTGGGATACTTATGCTGTTTCCCAACAGCACTGGATTTTTCCCGGACCTGGTCTAGTTGGCGTATTTATAGGTAAATTACCGATGGAGGAATATCTATTTTTTCTCATTGCGCCATATTTTGCCGTTACGACAGCAACCATTATAAGAGAGAAAATTAAATAGCTTTTAGAGATATTATTTTCTGGTATAATCCTCCTATGTCAAAGAAAAGAACAATCATCATTCTGGGACTCTTTGTGGCGTTGGTGCCGTTTTTGGGCTTACCCAGAGAGTTTAGGGAAACTCTTATTGTATTGGCAGGTCTTGTCATAGCTACACTTGCTTTTCTTTTGAAGCGCAAGCTAGTAAGCGAAGTTGCGGAAACAAAGAATGACACTTTTTCACAGAATGGTTCTCATTTCAAAAGTCCGTCCCAAAATACAGACGCTAAACCTACAGACAGGTAATGAAAAAACTTTCTCAGAAAAGGCAGGTTCTCCTAGGAGCTGTCTTCGGTGTTTTTATTGTGGGAGGGTATCTGGGCCTTTCATTCTTGCCGAGTGAAACTTATAGCGCGGATTCGAATCAGTCGGCGACTGCGGAAAAAGTTCTTCTTGGCGGAACGGGTATAGCTCAAAATAATATGGGTGAAAAAAATACCGAAGCCCCGCAAAAAGCGATTCATTTGCAAACACCAAAGCCAATGAGGGCGATTTACATGACGCAATGCGTGGCGGGCACGCCTTCGTGGAGAGATAGGATGGCAAAAATGGTGGACGAAACCGAACTCAATTCTATGGTCGTGGACATAAAAGATTACAGCGGAACAATTGCTTTCCGTTCAGAAAATCCGGCGCTTAAAGAAAATGACGGGAAAGGATGTCGAGCATCGGATATGCGCGAATTTGTTTCGAGTTTGCATGAGAAAAATATCTATGTCATCGGGCGCATCACGGTTTTCCAGGATCCGTATTACACCAAAGCCCATCCGGAACTTGCGGTCAAAAGAAAATCGGACGGCGGAGTTTGGCATGACAGAAAGGGGTTAGCATTCATTGATGTCGGAGCAAGGCCTTTTTGGGATTATATAATTGAGTTGTCAAAAGAATCCTACACTCTCGGGTTTGATGAACTGAATTTTGATTACATAAGATTTCCTTCCGACGGCGATATGAAAGATATAGATTTTACCCATTCGCGTGGCAAAACCAAACCGGAGGCTTTGAGGGAATTTTTCGAATACCTGAATTTCGCGCTAAAATCCACGGGAGTAGTAATGTCGGCTGATTTGTTCGGCATGACCACGACCAATACCGATGATTTGAACATCGGGCAAGTTCTGGAAAATACTCTGCCTTATTTCGATTATATTTATCCGATGGTCTATCCGTCGCATTACCCGACCGGCTTCAATGGATGGAAAGACGTTAACGCGCACCCTTACGATATCGTCAAATTCTCGCTTGACCGCGCCGTCGTCCGCACCAAAGCAACGACGACCACAATCAAACTTTACGGAAGCGAAATCGTTTCAATGGCCACGGGAACAAAGCCGACACTCTACTCAAAACCCGCATTTTCTCCGGACAAAATCAGGCCGTGGCTTCAGGATTTTGATTATCCTGTTACCTACACCGAGGCGATGGTCAAAGCCCAGATACAGGCGACTTACGACGCGGGACTTGATTCGTGGCTAATGTGGGATCCGGGAAATAAATATACTGCGGGTGTCTACAAGGCGGAATAAATTGGCAGGAAAAGTAAACTGGGGTCGAACGTTTTAGAACCTAAAAAATCAATATTTACTTCTTAAATAAATTTTTTATTTTGTCTAACAATAGTAAGCGCAACCCAAGTATTTCAAGTCCCACGAAAAATAGGACACCCCACGGAGTAAACGGCGTTACGAGGCCTACAAATCCAATAATTACCAAAAAAACACCGGAGATTTTACGTATTTTGGGGCTCGCGAGCCACGTTCTCATAAAAAATTCTTTCATAATCACATAGTATCATTTATTTGGGTAATTTTTCGCGACAATGAGATAGACTTTTTTGTTCCGCGTTTCCATACTATACTTTGAGAATAGATATTAGATATTGGAAATTAGGCGTTGGGAAACCCAGCTTTGAATTTATAAACTTCCAAATCCCAAATGAGCGACCAAGACAAAATAACATATTTCGCGGAAACTGATTTTCGCAACAAGAAAATAAAATTTGGTATTAAAGCCAAAGATCGTACTCGGCACCTCTATATAATCGGGAAAACCGGCATGGGAAAATCCACCATGCTTGAGAACATGGCCGTGCAGGACATAAAAAACGGAGAAGGCATGGCTTTCATTGACCCGCACGGAGGCACGGCGGAAAAATTGCTTGATTACATACCCAAAGAAAGAATCAAGGACGTGATTTATTTCGCGCCGTTTGACGCCGAATACCCAGTTTCTTTCAATGTAATGGAAGACGTAGGGGTCGACAAGAGGCATTTGGTGGCAAACGGCCTCATGAACGCTTTCAAAAAAATATGGGTGGATGCCTGGAGCGCCCGCATGGAATACATACTGAACAATGTTCTTCTGGCTCTTCTTGAATATCCCAACGCCACTATTTTAGGAGTAAACAGGATGCTGGCCGACAAAGACTACCGCAATCTAGTGGTGGAGAACGTAACAGATTCTTCAGTCAAAGCTTTTTGGGTTGATGAATTTGCCAAATACGGAGACAAATACATGCAGGAAGCTGGAGCAGCCATTCAAAATAAAATAGGCCAGTTCATTTCTAATCCGATTATAAGAAATATCATCGGCCAGCCGAAATCTTCTTTTGACGTACGCAAGGTGATGGATGACAGGAAAATTCTCATAATGAACTTGTCCAAAGGAAGGATGGGAATAGAAAATTCAACGCTTTTAGGCAACATGCTGGTGACCAAAATTTATCTGGGAGCCATGTCGCGCGCGGACGCGAGCGCGGCTGAACTCCAAAAGCTCCCTAATTTTTACTTTTATGTCGATGAGTTTCAGTCCTTTGCCAACGAGTCCTTCGCAGACATTTTGTCTGAGGCCCGCAAATATAAATTATCGCTTACTATTGCGCACCAGTATATAAACCAGATGCCGGAGGAAGTGCGCGACGCCGTGTTCGGCAACGTCGGTTCAATGGTGACTTTCCGTATCGGTCCAGAAGACGCTGAAATGTTTGAAAAAGAATTTATTCCGGAATTTACGGCCGAGGACTTGGTTAACCTCGGCTTTTCCCAAATATACCTCCGGCTCATGATAGATGGCATCGGCTCTAAGCCTTTTTCGGCCACGACCTTGCCACCAATCGCGCTTGAGGGCGAATCCCACAAAGACCGCATTGTGGAAGAAACCAGGAGGATTTACGCGACTCCGCGCGCGGAAGTAGAAGCTGCTGTCAATAAATGGTATGAGTCAGTTGCTCCCCCGAAGCCCCCAAGGGAGAGGAAAAAAGAATTTGGTAATTCAGTGGCTGGGGAGGGGGGAACGCCACGGTCGCCAAAAATAATTGAATCGCGCCCAGAAATAAGATCTTCACAGCCCGAAAAAACCTTAGTAGAAACACGTTTCAGCGAGCCGCCAAAAGGGAGAGGAGAGAGAATACAAAATATAAAACAAAATGAAGAGAATCATCGCAAAAGTGCTCCGACCTTTACGTCCCAGCCAATTCCTCCAGTCTCTCTTTCTCAGCTGAAGACAAAACAAGAGCAAAACCCGTCGAAAAACTCTTTCGCTCTTAGGAACGCGCTTGCGGCCGCGCTCAAAGAGAAAGGTAATTCCATAACGGAAAGCAAAAAAGAGACGTTGGCGGACGGTCTTAAAGAGGAAACTAAAAAATGGGAAGAGATGAAGAAAAAGGACGAAGTTCCTGTCGCCCCCAAAGAAATACCGGAAGATGTTCTGAATAAAATTTTAGGAAAATAATCCATACGTATGAAGAGGAGAGCGGCCTTTTCTTTATTCTTAATACAATTGCTTATTCCGTCGGTTGTTTACGCCGGGGTTGTTTTTACCGAAATAATGTATGATTTCCCGGGAACCGAGGGAAGCGGAGAACATGACTGGGTTGAAATCAGCAATAGCGGACCTCAGCCTGTTGACCTAACAACTTATAAATTTTTTGAGGCCAATACCAATCATGGCTTGAAACTTGAGCGTGGCGACGCAGTGCTCCAGCCAGGGTCGTTTGCTGTTATTTCAAATTCAACCCCCACTTTTTTGGCGGATTGGCCGAATTTTAGCGGCGCTCTTTTTGACAGTTCGTTTAATCTAAACAGTAGTGGCGAACCATTGAAACTTTGTAGTAACTCTTGTTCGGCAGAAGGAAGCGTAACTGAAGACAGTTTTACTTACGCACCCGTGGACAGCGCAACAAATAACGGCAACTCCATCCAGAAAAATTCTTCGGGGAATTGGATTGCCGCGTTACCGGCGCCTGGAATGGCAACCTTGGTATTAGACAGTCAAACGCAAAACACAAATCAGTTCTCGTCGCCTGAACCATTATCCGCACCCGCGCAGTCATCAGGGGGTTCCAATTGGCCGGTCGAACCGCAAGTGTTTGCCGATGCGGGTAAAGACAAGATAGTCGTCGTCGGAGCCGGAGTTATTTTTGAAGGAAAAGCATACGGCTTGAAAAAAGAGCCACTGGAGAATGCACGCTTTTTGTGGAGCTTCGGGGACGGAGCGATGAAAGAAGGAAAAATCGTGGAACACGCTTACCGTTACCCGGGAGATTATTTGGTCGTGCTAGATGTGGGGTCAGGATATTTTTCTGGTTCCGACCAGCTCAAGGTGAAAGCGGAAAATTCCCCAATTTCAATTTCTAGGGTAACGGATGGCAAAGATTATTTCGTGGAACTCTACAACTCTTCAAATTCAAATATCGATTTGGGTGGGTGGTGGCTTGCTTTAGACCTGCCTGCCGCGACGGGCACGGCGCAGGCAGGAAACAAAAATTTTGAAATTCCCAAAAATACTTTTGTTATGGGTGGGAAGCGGCTTATTTTTCCCAACGAAGTCACTGGTCTACTGGTCGGGGAGGGAAGCGTGCCAGAACTCCGTTATCCGAACGGTACCTTAGCCCATCGGTTCGGAGAAACCAAAGCTGTTGCCAAGTTGGTTCAATCAGAGAATACATCGACCCGCAAAAGTGTCGAGCCGAGTGTTTTAGTTCCGAAAAACGAGACACCCACTGCCCCTCTTGAGGTCAACCAGGAGGAAGAAGAGAATATGGCTACCCCGGCTTTGGCAGTCAAGGATACGGGGCTAAATTATATCTGGCTGTTGGGGGTTCTGGGAGTTTCCGCAGTTGCTTTGGTGGGCGTCTTTTTTACCCGCCGGCTTGAACGGCCGGAAGATAATCTGGAGAAAATAGCGCGGGAGATAGAAATCATTGAGGGATGAAAAATTGTGATGAAGTAAAAACAAAAACCGCAAATTCTTGGTGTTCTTTTATCGATTACTACTTTCCTTTCCTAAATATATACATATCAGATTTTGGTTCAGTTTCGTCTTTTGAATAGCCAAACCCCTTTAGAAGTGAAAGTGCTTTTTGTGTCCGTTCCTGCGCAACTTGATTTGTGCTTGTATATATTTCCATCGCCAGAACAGGCGCATACAAGGAGAATAGTTTTTTTCCTCCTTCAAGGACAAGACATTCAGCATTTTCCACGTCCATTTTTATTATAGTCGGTGGATGGTGATACTGTATATATTCATCCAAAGTTGTTACTGGTACTGTTATTATCTTCTGTGTTCGGCGATGTTCTTCAGTCAGTATGTCTGGAAAGAGAGTGCTCATTCCGCTCTTTTTGCTCGCAGAAATATCCGAAAATGCAAGGACTCCTGATTTATCAGCTAAAGCAATTTCGTTGAGATATGAAACATTTTTGCGCGTATAGGGTAATACGCTTGGATTTGGTTCAAATGAATGAACTTCTGCGCCGAGTGTACTTGCAAGGGAACTATAATACCCATAGTTGGCTCCGATGTCGTAAAAAACATCATTCTTGCTGGTATTTTCTATGAGAAATCGTGTGAACGCAGACTCGCCGAACCCCAATGAACCGCAATAATATATGAGAACGGCATTTTCATCAGAAATAGGAAGTAATAGATTTTGTCCCCAGAATGTCCTCACAGGCCGATCGGCATTGCCGAGCCCTACTTTGATAGCATTTTGATACAGATATTTTATCGGTTGCCGAAGAAGCTTTTTCAATCTATTTACCGCGGTTGGTTCTTTTTTTGTGTTTGTGTAAAGCTCTATCAATTGTTCCGAAGCGGCGAGACGCGATAGTAGATTCATCTATTTAGTATACTTTTTGCCCCTTCAAGAGTAAACGCTGTACAGTTAACTATATGCGTGTTCACATTACCAAAAATGCTTGAAAATTCTGATATTTCGGAGATTACAAGGTAAACAGTTGCAGTAGCAAATGGGCCAGCTGGAAAGAACAATAACAGTTACACCTGGCTTTTTGGTGTGGTTCTAATAATAGTGGTTGCCGTAGGTGGACTTATTTTATTACAGAGAGAGGAAAACGGAGTGAGCGAGAGCGACCACCCTGCGGAAAAGATAGAAATTGTAGAATAAAATTTGTTCGCTCTATTTCGCTAATAATGTATGATGTATGCTTATGGAAAAGAAAATGGAAAAGAAGGCTGTATTGATAACAGGAGCTACTTCTGGTATTGGTAAGGAAGCGACCATCGCTTTGGCTAAATTGGGTATAAAGGTAATTTTTACCGCGCGTTCTGAAAATTCCGGCGAGTTGGTTAAAAAAGAAATAAAAGAAAAAACCGGCGCGGAAGCGGATTATTTTATTTGTGACTTGGCGTCTTTGGTCGAGGTGAGAAAACTGGCTGGTGATTTTCAGAAAAAATATGGCAGGCTTGATATTTTAATAAACAATGCCGGTGTAGGGGAAACGGAACTTAAATTTTCCAAAGATAATATTGAAATGGATATGGCGGTAAATTATTTTGCGCCATTTTTGCTCACTAATTTACTTTTGCCGACTTTGAAAAACAGTGCACCGTCTAGAATTGTGAACGTATCATCAATGATGCACGCTGAAGGACACATTGATTTCAGTAATTTGGTCGAGGGTAAAAATTTTGATAAATATTCGGCCTATTCCCAATCAAAACTCGCCCTACTTCTATTTACCAGAAAGCTCGCGAAAGAATTAGAGGGGAGCGGAGTTATGGCAAATGCCATGCATCCGGGGGTTATAAACACAAAAATCACCAAAGAGTTTTTGGCTGATACAAATATCTTAGTAAAAACCGCTTTCCACCTTACGATGATAAGCGAAGAAAAAGCAGGAGAAGGAATCGCGTATCTTGCTACAAGTCGCGAACTAGATGGTGTGACGGGAGAATATTTTGACCGTAAAACAAAAAAACGCTCATCTGAAGAATCTTATGATATGAATACGGCAGAAAAGCTTTGGGTAGTTTCGGAAAAAGTGTGTGGCTTGCAAAAAGAATAGAGAATGATAGTTTTGCTGTAGGTTTGTCCGATCAACTTGACGGAGGGTAAAAGTATGAGCCAACGTGCTCCCAAGGCGTTTGTGTCCGGGGTCCATCCCCTGAACGAGGGGCAGTTATACCGCGATTTGCGCTGGGACGGCATGACAGTTGTCGTCCTTGAATTCGGGAGAGGAGATGAAGCTGATGCCAAAGCCGACGCATTTGTCGAGGCTGTAAGAGAGCAGAATTTGTCGCCAAGCGTACATTGGGAACGCGGTCGGCAGGCCGCGGAAGCTGCCGGTGATTCACTGGATCCGTCGCGCGCGGAATAGCGCAGCATACTCCGCGGAGAGCCGGGTTTCGACCTGGCTTTTTTATTGGTAAATATCGCCATTTTTTGCTAGAGTTTTAATTATTGGGGTGTTATTTCAGGAGTAACTTAATGCTTATTTAGGGTGTTTA
Source organism: uncultured Candidatus Saccharibacteria bacterium (assembly GCA_964361185.1). Classification (GTDB taxonomy): domain Bacteria; phylum Patescibacteriota; class Minisyncoccia; order Phycocordibacterales; family VMEP01; genus JBAZYZ01. Next base: position 39,479 of record CAYHZS010000001.1, on the reverse strand, counting down.
TCTGGGGTAAAGTGGCCTGGCCACGGTTTTGATTATTGGGCGTTTTGATTCCATAAAACCATAAAGAAATGCAAATTCTCCGCAAAGAAACGCTTGAAGTCGCAATCATAGATCCTGGCAAAAAAATTGGCGAGGAGGGGCAGTATTTGCGCTACTCTGGTGGTAATCCTAAAATTGAAGAGATACTTAAAAACGCGCGCAATAAAAAATTTGAAATCCGGAGTTATGTGGGAAACATCGCCTCTGAAGACGGTGGGGCTGTGCCGTTAAAATATGTAATTACAGAAGTTCCGCCGATGCACGTACAGCCATTCCACAGCCATACGAGCGTGGACGAGATAAATTTGATAAGCAAAGGGGAAGTGTATTTCATAGAAAGCGACACTCTTACGGAAAAAGACAAAGGGTCAATCAAAGAACAAGGAACTCTAATAAGGGCGGGGGATGCGGTGGTGAGTAAATCAGGCGTGCGCCATACAGTGGCTAATCTGTCCCCAGAGTACGCTTTGATTATTGGCACGATTTCGGCGAAAAATTCTGTCCCCGAATTTAAGCCCGACTGGCGTAGATAATATGAAACGCATCCTTTTTTTCTCCCTGACTTACCATCCGTTCATCGGCGGAGCGGAGGTGGCCATTAAGGAAGTGACAGATAGGATTCCCAAAGAAGAATATTCTTTTGATATGATTACTCTTCGATTCGACCCATCTCTTCCGAAATTTGAGCGTTTCGGGAACATAGATATTTTCCGCATCGGCTTTACTTACAAAAATTCCGGCATTGCTGATTTCAAAAAATTTCCTCTGGTTATAAACAAGTATCTCTATCCATTTTGGGCTTTGGCTTACGCAATAGTTTTGCACAGACGCAAACCGTATGATGCCGTAATGACGACAATGACCAGCTACTCTTCTTTCGCGACTCTCTTTTTCAAGTTCTTATTTCCCTGGATTAAGTATATTGCGCGTGCCGACGATGGAGACCCGTTTCCTTATTACGAGAGCCGCGCGCGTATTGCTGGCCCGTTGTTCCGCATGCTTTTTACCAAGGCGGATTTTTTGGTTGTCGTGTCCTCCTACCTTCTTGGAACGGTACGTTCTCTCGGTTACAAAGGACCTTCGGCAATTGTTCCCAACGGCGTGGATGTAAAATATTTTTCCCAAAATTATCCTCCGGAAGAAATTTCAAAAATCAGGCGGAGCTTCGGCTTTGAGGAGGATAGCACCATACTCATTACTACTTCGCGTTTGGTTAAGAAAAATGCCGTTGACGATGTGATACGCGCGCTCCCTCTTCTGCCGAGTAGAATTAAGTTCGTAATCGGCGGAATCGGCCCTGATATGGAAATGCTCAAAAAGCTTACGCGCGAAAAAGAAGTGTCGGAAAGAGTTAATTTTCTGGGGCAGATAAAGCATTCCGATTCGCCCAAGTATCTTAAGGCGTGTGACATATACATTCGCCCATCGCTTTCGGAAGGATTCGGCATTGTTTTTGTCGAGGCTATGGCGGCGGAACTGCCCGTTATTGCTACCCAAGAAGGAGGCATAGCTGATTTTTTATATGACCCCGAAAACAATCCCGACAAAGAACCGACCGGCCTTGCCGTAAAAACGAGAGACCCCGAAGGAATTTCCAAAGCGGTTTTAAGATACATGAATGATGTTTCACTTCGCGCTCGTATCGTAGGAAATGCCAGAAAACTTGTTCCCATGAGATATGATTGGAATCTGGTTTCAAAAATGATGAAAGAAAATGTTTTAGATAGGGTTTTGAAATAGTCTGTGTCCAATGTTCCTTACTCTAATGTTCTTAAGAACATTAGAGTAAGGAAAGGTAATCGTAAAAAAATATATGAAACTCTTAATAGCTACCGGAATATATCCACCCTCAATTGGCGGGCCGGCTACTTACTCCAAACTTTTGAATGACGAATTGCCCAAGCGCGGAATAGATGTAGCGGTGGTTTCTTTCGACGCAGTTAGGCACCTGCCGAAAATAATCCGGCATCTTGTTTATTTCGGAAAAATTTTATTGCAGACTAAAAAAGCGGACATAATTTACGCGCAAGACCCGGTGTCGGTCGGTCTTCCGGCTTATTTGGCGTCAAAATTGACCGACAAACGATTTTTGCTTAGGATTCCAGGCGATTATGCCTGGGAACAGGGCGTGCAGAGATTCGGCGTTAAAGACCTGCTCGACGAATTTTCAAAAAAGCCCGCTAATGCTTATTCGCTATCAGTACAAATATTCCGTATCATCGAAAACTTTGTGGCGAAACGCGCGGAAAAAATTATTGTGCCGAGTAAATATCTGAGAAAAATTGTTATGCGCTGGGGGATTCCCGAGGAAAAAATTTCCGTCATATATAATGCGTTTGAAGGGCTCTCGATTTATCCGGATGAAAGTCGTCCCAAAGTTCAGCTTTATGGCAAAACAATCGTTTCTTCTGGCCGTCTGGTTCCCTGGAAAGGATTCATGTCCCTGGTAGAGACAATGATTGAACTCAACAAGAAGTTTCCCGATTTGAAACTATGTATTGTCGGTGATGGCCCAGAAAGAGGGGTAATAGAACGGCGTATAAAACAGCTTGAACTTGGGCGCAACGTCTATATGGTCGGGAACGTCTCCCAGGCGGCAAATTTCGAATATATAAGGCAAGCCAGGGTATTTGTCCTAAATACCGGCTATGAGGGCTTTTCGCACCAAATACTTGAAGTTATGGCCATAGGGACGCCTTTAGTTACTACGGACGTGGGCGGTAATCCGGAAATTGTAGAAAGCGGAAGGAATGGTTTACTGTTCCCTTATAATGACAAGAAGGCTCTTTCTGTGGCGGTCGAAAAGATGTTTCGGGATGAAGATTTTGCTCATGAGTGCAGTGCGCGCGGAAAGGAAACAGTCGCGCAATTTACTAAAGAAAAAATGATTGATTCATTAATTGAACTACTAAATAAATGAAAGTACTGATGCTTTCAACCGACGGTAATTTATTGAAAGAGGGAAGCGCTGTCAGGGCGCGGATGATTTCTTACGGTACGATTTGCGGGGAACTTAATATTTTGGTTGCGTCTTTAGGTGGAGAAAAAAACAGAATAAATATTGCTCCGAATGTTTTTGTGTATCCGACGGCGTCGAAAGACAGGATTTCTTCACGCCTGTCTTTTTTGGGAATTGGAAAAAAGATAAAAGCCGACATGGTAACTTCGCAGGACCCGTTTGAGACGGGACTTTTTGCCTGGCTAATATCAAAAAAAATCGGCGCCAAGCTTGAACTGCAGATTCACACGGATTTCCTAAGTCCGTATTTTGCCGATGAGTCATTTTTGAATAAAATCCGCGTGTTTTTGTCCAGGTTTCTTCTGCCCAAAGCTGACAGCATCCGCGTCGTCTCAAAACGAATATCCGATTCCCTAAAAGCTAAAAGCTATAAGCTAAAAGCTATTCCTGTCGTCCTTCCGGTCTTTGTGGATATTGAAAAAATTCGCAAAGCCGAACCAAAAATCGATTTGCGTAAAAAATATCCGCAGTTTGATTTCATAATTTTGATGGTTTCGCGCCTAACACGCGAAAAAAATATTGGATTGGGGATTGAAGCGCTGGCGGAAGTCATAAAAAATCACCCCAAAGCAGGTTTGATCATTGTCGGATCCGGCCCCGAAGAATCGAAACTAAAGTCACAAGTTACAGATTACAAGTTACAAGACAAAGTCATCTTTGTTGGTTGGGTTGAGGACGTTGTGTCTTATTTTAAAACAGCAGATGCTTTTCTTAATACTTCCAAGTATGAGGGTTTCGGCATGGCGCTTATTGAAGCCGCCGCTTCGGATTGTCCAATTATTTCTACCGATACGGGCATAGCCGGCTCTGTCTTAAGAAATGGGGAAGAGGCGTTCATTTGCCCCATTGGGGATGCTACTTGTTTTTGCCGTGGACTGGAACGCCTAATTGCTTACCCGGCTCTTTGCAAAGAAATCGCGCTTCGCGCGGAGACGGCAATTGAACCTCTGGCCATAAGCAAAGAAGAGTATCTAAAACGTATGAAAGAAATATGGGATGAGTGTTGAGTTCCCCAATACACGACCTAAAGATGCTTATAAATAATGTTTGATTCGGCTGACGCAAGCGTGTTATTGTTGTAATTACTGAAATAACGTTTATGTACCGAGGCAAGAAAATTAGCGTCTATTTCCCGTGCAGGAACGAAGAGAATCATCTCCCAGAGATGCTGTCCCGCATACCAAAATTTGTCGACGAAGTAATCATTGTCAGTAATAAATCGACTGACCGTACTTTGGACAAGGCGAAAGAACTCGGCGCTATTGCTCTGGAAGATGACCGTGTTTTAAATGGAATAGGATACGGTTTTGCTCACATGACCGGAATGAAGAGCGCAACGGGCGATATTATCGCCACCGCTGACGGAGATCTTACTTACCCAATAGAAGAACTTTCACGCGTCATAGATTATCTTTTGGACAAGCCGGCTGACTTCATTTCGTGCAATCGTTACCCCCTGAAAGAGGAGACGCAAATTTCTCCTATGCTCCAATTGGGCGTCAGGGTTCTGAACACCGAAGTTTTTTTGCTGTACGGAATTAGAATAAAAGATATTCTTTCAGGAATGTGGGTGTTCAGGAGGGAGGTTGTAGATAAATTAGGTCTTAATATGGGGGACTGGAATTTAAGCCCCCAGATTAAACTGAACGCCGCTTCCCGCAAGGAAATAAAATTCGAGGAGTACGGCATCTCCCAGTATCAGCGGGGAGGAAAGTCCAAGCAGGTATATTGGAAAACCGGGTTCAGCCATCTCTGGTGGATTTTTAAGAATCGTTTTGTCGGTAAGTAAATATTCCAGATACATAATATGAAAATCTTTGTAACTGGAGCAGGAGGATTTATCGGGACAGCCGTAATTAGAGAACTTCTGGAGAAAGGCCATGAAGTAATCGCTTTTGTCCGCGGGGCGAATAGGATTTCTTTTTATCATGAAAATCTCCAGTGGTGTTTGGGGGACATGCGGAATAGAGAAACATTACTTAAGGGAACGGATGGAGTTGGTATCGTAATTCATCTGGCGGCGGCAAAGTCGGACGAAGAAGAAAGCCATGAAATAAACGTCACGGGAGCAAGAAATCTTTTGGAGGCGTGCCTGGCGAACGGGGTTCTGGGATTGATAAATGTAAGCACTGTTTCCACGAAGCTTCCAAACAAGGGATTGTACGCGGAAACCAAAAATAAAGCGGATGAGATATTTAATTCTGGAGGTATTCCGGTCATTACCCTGAAATCAAGTATCGTATATGGGGACCTTAAAAGCGGTATTTTCGGGACGCTTATCGGATCTACCAGACTCCCCATTGTCCCGGTTTTTGGTCCTGGTGCGTTCATTTCACGTCCTATTCACGTAGAGGACGTAGCCCTGGCCATTCGAAAAACTATTTCCCGTCCTTTCCATGGGAATGTAACCTATGATTTAGGCGGACCCGATGAAATCTCTTTCAATAAATTGGTGCAGAGGGTAGCCGGCGAAGTCAATGGCAGGAGGGTTACTTTAGTCCACATACCGATTTTTCTGGGCCGTGGTTTGGCCAGGCTACTGAAATTATTTTTTAAAAAACCGCCACTTACAATGAGTAATGTTTTGGCCATGCACCAGGATGCTCCCGTGCTCCCGGAAAATTTTTCGCGCGAATATGATTTTCATCCCCGCACGCTTTCGGCTGGCTTAAAAGAATTGAGGCGGCAAAAAGAAGAGCCTTTCTCGGAGTCGCGGGCGCTTATGAGCTACATACTCTCAGGCGCTCCCGTCGGTCCGTATTACCCCGATATTTACGAGAAATTAATCATCAAACATAAACTGGGGGATCATCACGTGAGCGGGTGGATTATCCGCAACAGGTTTTTTGCGGGTGCTCTAGACGCGTTTACCCGATTTTCTCACCCGAAAGGGATTTTTCAAAAGAAGCTTTTTTTAGCCGCGGCGGTTATTGAGTGCAGCCCTCTTTCAAGCGAATGGCTTCTGCCGAAAAAAACAGGAATTTCCCGTTTGGCCGCCGGAATTTTTTATGCCTGGATACGATTTACCGCTAAATTCATAACGGGAGCCGTTTTTTTCCTTATACCCGGAGTAATCAAAAAAAATGCCTAAATTTGATATTGCCATTATCGGTAGCGGACTCGCAGGTCTTCACGCGGCTTCGGCTGTTGTCGGAAATAAGGCCAGTGTGATTATGATCGACGTCGGCTTTAATGAGTCTGCCACCTTGGAACAAGGGGAGAATGTTTCATTTGAAGAAGAAAGGCGTACAGACCCTTCTCAACACAGGATATTTTTAGGAGATGATTTGTCCGGCGTATCAGCGCCGAATGAAAGCGCCGGTCACTCGGGGAATATGACAAGCGGGCGCAGATCATATGTCACAAGAGCCTCGGACAAATATTCTCCAATTAAAACCGACGGCGCGATAATTTTGCAAAGCCTTGCCCGAGGAGGACTTTCCGAGGCTTGGGGGGCAGTTTGCGGATTTTTCGATGATGAAGAATGCCGGTCAGTTGGATTGCCTCCGGACGAGATGAAGGAAAGTTATAGGGCAGTCATAAAAAGAATAGGGGTTTCGGGAGACAGCAGTGATTTTGACCTTTTGCCTCCGGCTTTTATTGATGAAAATGCCCAGTCGGTCTTACAGGCTTATAATGGAAAGAGGTCATTTTTTGATAGTTCCGGTTTCAAAGTTTCCCGTCCGCCCCTAGCTCTACTTACCAGCGATTTTGGTTCAAGAAAGAAGACGGAATACCGCGATATGGATTTTTGGGACAATATCGGACGTTCGGTATACCGCGGGCACTACACGCTTGAAGCTCTTTTAGGCGAGGATAATTTTACTTATGCCGATAAAAATTTGGTCACTCGCGTGGAGAACTACGACGACCATGTTATTGTTCGTTTCAGTAATATTGAAAACGGAGAGGAGTCTTCTCTCGAGGCGAAGGTTGTAATTGTCGCTTTAGGCGCTATTAACACAACAAGGCTCTTGTTAAGGAGTTTCGGCCTTTTTGATAAGGGGGTGCCGGTTCTTATTAAAGATAATTTCATAATACCGTGCGTATTACTCAATAGGCTTGGCAAGGAGCCGACAATAAGGCGCCATAGCTTGTGCCAGCTGGCTGTTTACGATGAAGAGCAGTCCTCTTACTCACAGCTTTACAGCTATAATTCACTCCTTCTTCACAAGTTGCTTCCTTATGTCCCCATGCCTAAACCTGAGGCGTTGTCTCTCCTCTCCCTTTTTGTGCCTTCGATAATGCTCGCGGACGTGCGGTTTCCCTCTGCTCCCAATATGCTTATGTCCCTGAAAAAAGCCTCTGGAGGCGGAGATTTTATTGATATCTCGCATTTTAACCCAGAGGGAAAAAAGATTGATAGAGACAAACAATTGGGTAGGATAAAGAAATCCTTAATCCGCCTCGGCCTTGTTCCCCTTAAGACCGTACACAATCCTTTCGGTGTCGCTGCTCATTATGCCGGGGGAGTACCATTCGGTGGTCCTGTGACTGGGCAGATACTTAGTGCGAATGAATATGGGCAGTTGCATAACGCAAGGCGAATTTTTATCGCGGATTCGGCGACATGGAAGGTATTGCCCGCGAAACCCCCTGCCCTGACCATCATGGCTAATGCTGATAGAATCGGTAGACACGTCAAGAACCTTTTTCTAAAATCACTTATATAAACACGTAATCCATGATTCATAATTTGGCGATTTTTTTAGAGTCAGTTGCATTCATATACTTAGCCTATCTTCTAGGAATCCTGTATTTTCGCCTGTCCGGTTCAAAGCTTGAATCCGCGCTCAAAGATGCTACCTATTCCGTCATTTTAGGATATGGACTCTGGGGGATTTTGGGATTCGCGCTCGCGCTCGCCGGCTTGTTTGAAAAAACATATCTTTACGCGCTCGCGCTTTTGATCCTCTTTCTTCAAAGGAAAATTATAGCGTCCCAGTTTGGCTTGTTATTGGAGTGGAAGTCTTTTCTTTCCAGAATAAAACTTTATACCAGGGAAATATTTTCCGAAAACAGATATTTGAAATTACTGATTGTCGTTTGGATTTTTATAAATTTCTTTATAGTGTTCGTACCGGTTACCGGATATGACACCAAGGCGTATCACCTTCCCATAATTTCGGAAATGGTCGCGCAGGGGAGAGTAGCTTTTGACCCGGCCAGCCCGTTCTTTAACTGGAGGGCCATTTTAGTGGAGACGATTTACGCCATTCCGATTGTTCTTTTTGGGGACTCGCTTGATCCGTATGTATTCCAAATACTTCAATATAGCGCTCTTATTCTATTTCTGGTGCTTCTGTACGAGTTCACTAAACCCTTTCTGAAGAACAGGTTTTTTGGAATTGTTCCGATTTTATTTCTTTTGTCTACTATGGATTTTCAGAGAGAAATAATGCATGGTGGTTATATAGATGTATTTGTCTACCTGTTCGGGATAACCAGCGTACTTTTGGTGATTGAAAGTTGTTTGTCCGCGGAAATACAAAATAAAAAACTGAGTTTGTCGGCCGTACTTTTAGGCGTAGCATTGAGCTCAAAATCCATTGCCCTGTTTTTTGCTCTTATAAATGGCCTGTTCCTGACATTTCTTTTTGTCAAAAATAAGTTGTCTTTTCCCAGAATAGCCGGATATTTCATGAAGTACTCAGCTGTGGCTTTGGCAATCTCCGGTTTTTGGTACGTGAAAAATTTCTTTCTATACGGCAATCCGGTGTATCCGATATTTTCCATGCCGGAGATGCAGGCCGACATAGCCCGTTTCATTATGGAAAGGGATTTCGTCAATTTTCTGTTCTTTCCCTTTTACAGATTCGGGCAATGGTTTATTTCCGACATTGAAAGTTCCAGTCGGCTGGTCGTGCTAGCCTATTTCGCGCTTCTTTATGTTCTTATTCTTTTTTTTATCGCGCGCAAGCGTATAGTTACGGTGGCAGAAGTACTGATATTTGTTTTTATTGAAATATATCTTTTGCTTTCATTTTACTTTTCCCATGAAATCAGATTCATGCTTCCGGTCTTAATTATGATTCCGCCTCTTTTGGCTGTTTTGCTGGATAAGCTGTTTATTGAAATTGAAATTATGTTTGGGCAGGAGTTTAAGAATAAAGCGTTTAGAATTTTTCAAGGTGCTTGTGTTTTCGCATTTACTGTTTTATTTCTCGGGAATATTCACTATTTTAAAGTCAGATTTTTGTATATTACCAGCTACTACTCAAAGGCGGAGTATGTTTTAAACATAGGATTTCAGTAGAGTATTTTTCCTAAAAACATTGATTTCTAAGGAAAATTTATCGTTTACACTTTATTTGATATGGCTATAATGACCTTATTATGAACATTTTAGGGATAAACCAGGTACCTGGTCTTACTTTTTGGGCGCACGACAGCGCAGCTATGATTCTGAAAGGCGGTCTCACTATAGCTTCAAAATACACCGGTTTTTAATCAGGAAATCCAGATAACATGATGCCAAAACTTTGTTTCATTTTGCCCAGATATGTTTCGAACGATACGACTCATTTTTCTCATGTGCATGATTTGCTGACTGAGATTTCAAAATCTTTCAACCTGTTTCTTATTATAGAAAATGGCTCAAAGCCACCGCAGTCGCTCGGCTATAGCATGGTTTACGTTTCCCGGATGCCGTCCCTACTAAAATTTGTAGAACTTAAGATGGCTATTATCTATGCCCGCATTCTTGGGTACTCTGATTTTTACGTGCACTACTCTTTCCGGTCGGCGTTTTTGGGCTCCCTTGTAACACGTTCCTTCGGTGGCAGAACATTTTATTGGAATTGCGGTGAGCCATGGAAATACAAGCGTAATTTTTTAAGGGAGCGATTCGAACGCTTGGTTTATAAGATTATCGATTTTCAGGTAACCGGGGCACCGTCGCTCGCGGATCAATATTCCAAATATTACGGAACTTCACGCGGGAGAATAAAAATAATGCCCAACTGGATAGATTTGAAACGTTTTAATTTGCCTAAAAACGATACAGCAATTTGTGAAGCTTTAAAAATTCCTACGGGAAGAAAGATAGCTCTTTTTATCCATCATCTTTCTAAAAGGAAGGGGTCGGATATGATTTTGCCTGTCGCGCGTAAGGTTACAGAACTTTATCCGGAGGTCTATTTTATTGTTGTGGGTGACGGTCCTGATTATGCGCGTTTGCTCGGGGCTTTAAAAAACGACACATCCCTTTCCCGTTTTATGAGATTGGAAGGAGAGGTTCCTAACTCTCTGATACCAAAATATTTATCCTGTGCCGATGTATTTTTTATGCCGTCGGAGGAAGAAGGTTTTCCGCGGGTGCTTCTCGAATCGATGGCTATGGGTGTTCCGTTCGTTGCTTCCGATGTCGGGGCGGTTAGGGATATTACACCTGTCCTCATGAGCCAGTATCTTATTCATACTGGAGACGTAAGGTCATTTACGGAGAAGCTATGTGAATTAATCGCAAAAAACAGCGACGAACGAAAAATAATTTCAAGTGGACTTAAGAAAGAAGCAGCCAAGTATGACTTGGTCATTGTGGCCAAGCGTTTCCGTGAGATGATTACTAAGACTTCATGAATGTAAAACAATTCGAAAACGACAGGTGGGGTAGAGATGACCAGGTTATTAGCTTCCGCCACGAAGCGGCTCTCGGTATGATTAATGATGGAACAGTCCTTGACCTTGGTTCAGGCGACGGGCTCTTCCTATCCCTTTTGAGGCAGAAAGGCATATTAGGAGAGGGCTTGGATATATCGGAAGAAGGAGTGGCAAAAACGCTCTCAAAGGGCCTTAAAGCCTCTATTTTTGACTTTAACGGCAGGATTCCATTTAATGACAATACATTTGATACCGTCGTGATGCTTGACCTTTTAGAGCATCTTTATGATCCAGAGGTTCTTTTGAGGGAAGCAGTCCGCGTTTCAAAAAAACACGTTATCGTAAGCGTCCCAAATTTCAATTCTTTGCCAGCCAGGCTTCAAGTTATATTCGGCAAAGTCCCGGAAAATAATCGACCCAAGAAAGGTCATGTATTCTGGTTTAATCTGCCAATTCTCCGGAACATGTTTGGTCAAGTTGGTCTCAAGGTTGTAAAATTGAGAACAAATACATTTTTTGAGTCCGTTCCTTATTTTAGGTATATCACAAAAAATCTTTCAGAAATTACGCCAAACGCTTTCAGTCTTTCGTTTGTTGTGGAAGGGGAGAAGATTACTCAACTGCGCGGTGACCTTGGTCTAGGAGCGTCTCCACCAAATGCAACCCGATAAAACCGACTCCGCCGGTTATAAGGCATGTCTCCTGCTTTGACTTATAGATTGTTGACATCATTAGAATTAGAGAGAAATTATTGCATGGACTACGCATGTGGTAAAGTATGTAAATTATGAATATTTTTGTCATCGGTACCATAGACAATAGGGGTGGTGCCGCGGTTGTTTCATGGGAGCTCAGAAAGAAACTTAAGTCTCTTGGACATACTGTCAATACGTTCGTGCGCTATAAATATTCGGACGAACCGGATGTTTTCGTTATTCCGCGCAAGCGCTATCAGGATTGGCTGGTAAAGATATTCGCCAATGACCTTACCTTTTCATTCACAAAATATCTTCTTGAGACAAAGGAGTTTAAGGAAGCAGATATTGTTCATTGCCACAACCTTCAAAGCAATTTTTTTGATTTAAAGTTGCTTGAGGAGATGTCTAAAAGAAAGCCAGTTATCTGGACGTTACATGGTTTGTGGCCCATCACAGGTTTTGCCAGTGACACTTACACACGAAAGTATCATAGCAAAAAAAGATTCCTTCTTTTTCTTTGGGACAATACGCCTCATTTGCTCAAAATAAAGCAAAAAATCTATTCAAAATCAAAATTGATTATTGTGGCAGTTTCAGAATGGATAAAAAGGGAAGCGGAACGAAGTATTTTAGGCGGGCAAAAGATTATGAGAATTTACAATTGTGTGGATGTAGATACCTATAAGCCACAGGATAAAACAGCCCTACGTAAAGAGCTTGGATTGCCACAGGATAAAAAAATTGTCGCTTGTAGTATAAAAGGATGGCCCACGTCAAACAGGATTATTGATAATTACGCAGATAATAACGAAGTGTTTTTTGTGGCAATAGGATTTACCTATATCAAGACACCAAACAAGAATTTTATTGCTGTTCCTTATATTAAAGAAAAAAATATTCTTTCAAAGTATCTTGCTGCCACTGATGTATTCCTCCATCCAACTCAAGGTGATTCGTTTGGTATTATCGCCGGCGAAGCTTTAGCGTGTGGTATTCCTGTAGTAACCTGGAACATTGATGCCATGCCTGAAGTGGTGCCTCACAAAAAAGCCGGTTATATCGCCATTTTGGATGATGAGGAAGATTTGCGGAGGGGAATAGAGTACATTCTTAGTCTGCCTAAAGAAGAGTACGAACGCATGAGTATCTGGAGCCGGAAATGGGTGTCCGACAACTTCTCTTTGGAAAAAATGTGTGAGGAATATATGGCACTCTATGCGCAAGTGCTTGAAGAAAAAAACTGTTCGCTTTCCTAAAATGGGTTGCGAGAGAGACGTTTTTTTAACATTTCGACAAAATTCCTAGCTAGTTCCGCAGAAGTAAGTTTTTCCGCATAAAGCTTGTATCCTTCCTCCGCCACATCTTTAAGAATTTCAGGGTTGTTTTTCAGGAAAATAATTTTCTGTGCCAGTTCCGTGGAATTGCCGGGTTCCACCATGAAGCAGGTTTTACCTTCTTCAAGGAGCTCTAGGGCTCCGGCATTTTTGCCCGTGAGATAAGGAAGCTTCATTGCCAGGCTTTCAAATAGCTTGCAGGGAAGGGTGCGTTTAAGTCTTGGATGGTCCGCCATCTGACCCAAGCTTAAGTGGCATTCAAGCATTTTTTTTCGAAGTTCCTCTATCGGGATTTTTTCGGTAATCATCTCGATATTTGACGGCTTGAGCTTATCCATAAGGGAATTTACTTCCCGGTACATAAATCCATGGCCGATAACGAGGAATCGTACCCCATCATTTTCCAGTTTTTTTGCTGCCTCTAAGATAGTAAGTATTCCCGACTCGGGCAGAAAGCGCCCCCTGAAGAGCGCCGTAAATACATCACGTTTCTTTACCTTAGGATCATAAAAAAATTCCTTTTCGTTCACTCCCGCCCATGACCTGACGAGCTTTCTTTTTGGAACGAAAAATAGTTTGCGTATGAACTCAATCTGTGCGTTGCTTTCAAGAAGAACCAGGGATGATAAATGGAATGAAATGAAATCTATTATCCACCACTTGAATATTTTAAGGGGTCTTAGGCCGTTTTCGTTTCTTGAAATGATATTTGCCTCATATTGCGACTGGCCGGCGTTGAAAAATATTTTTTTGGTCGAGGTTAATCTCATGGCAACCACAAAAAAGGGAGAGGTGAAACCCACGAATACGGCATCATAGGCTTTTTCCTCCACCCAGAAGTGTTTTATGACATTCAGGTATTTACGGAAGCCCGGGGTTTTTTCGGAAAGTTCAAAAACATCGTGCCCGTTTTCACGGAGCCCGTCTATTAGGTGCCTGTCCTGGGGATATATATTTTCTGTATTTATATAGCAGAATTTCATTTTGCCCTTTAATTATAACACTAAATTTGCTACAATCGTTTACGTATGCAATCTCGACCCAGGAGGCTTTTCCTTATTTTTCATGGCCGTTTCCCGAGCGAAAAGGCTGCTTCTCTTTTTGTCGCCAAAAACGCCGAAGCGTTTGCCGATAAAAATATCAAAGTCATTTTAATCGTGCCGCGGAGGATCGGCAGAAAGAAGGAAAGTCCGTATTCTTATTACCACGTTAAAAACAATTTCCGCGTGGTTTATCTGCCGGTTATAGATTTTTACTTTATCCCGTTCTGGAGAGTTTTGTCTTTTTGGTTTTCCTTCGCTTCTTTTTCCGTTGGTTGTTTTTTTTATCTTCTACTCAAGGCTTCCCGGCCGGATATTATTTATTCCAATGAGTCATTGCCGCTATTTTTAGCGTCGTTTATTTTCCCGAATACTTTTTATGAGATGCACGATTTTCCGGAAAGTAAACTTGCTCCGTTCAGTTTTTTCATTCGCCGGATGAAATGGGTACTGGCGCATAATATGTGGAAAGCGGAGAGGGTAAAGAATATTTTTAAGGTTGCCGAAGAAAAAATATTATGCGAGCAGAACGCGGAGGACATTGAAGAATTCGATACACCTGTTTCAAAGGAAGAGGCGCGTGAAGAACTTGGTTTGCCCAAAGATAAGAAAATAGCGGTTTATACGGGTCATCTTTACGGGTGGAAAGGGACCGATACTTTGGCGGAGGCTACGGGTAATTTAGGCAATGATTACCTGACAATTTTTGTCGGTGGTACCAAAGAAGACATTGCTAAGTTTAAAAATGATTATGGTGCGAATAAAAATATTCTCATAGCCGGTTTCCGTCCGCACTCGGAGATTTCGTTGTGGCAAAAAGCCGCCGATGTTTTGGTTTTGCCGAATACCGCGAAAGAAGATATCTCAAAATATTATACTTCGCCCATGAAGATTTTTGGGTATGCGGCCAGCAGGCGTCCGATAGTGGCTTCTCGGATACCTTCAATTATGGAACTGGTTGGTGAAAAGAGCGCTTTTTTGGTAAACCCAGATGATCCGGAAGCGCTTGCTCGTGGCATAGAATTTGCCGCTTTGAACAAGGAGGAATCAATTTCCAGATCCGACGTGGCTTACGAATGGGTCAAAGACCATACATGGGAAAAGCGCGCCGGGCGTGTTGCCGACTTCATGAATTTTCAAGAAGGAGAGTGACGGACCTTAGGTTAGCGTTCCCCCTTTTTTGCCAAAACGGAGAAGAGAATAGTAAATGCCGTAATAAGATACGGCCAGAATTACCGGCTCAACCGGCATTCGAAATCTGCCGTTCGCGCACAAGCCATTAGATGGGGTCGTAAGCGCAAAATAAGCCACGAGAACCAAAGCAAAGGCAATATAAGCTGTCACCTCTTTCTTTCGCATGAGCACGATAATTCCCCATAAAAAAGTGGCTGTTATCGCAATCCAAAATAGTCTCATGATAAGCACCAGGACAAAAGGAGACCAGAGGTATTTAGAGATAACTTTTACAAATTCATACGGCGACGAGAAGAGAAGTATTATGGCCGGTTTGGAAAGGTAGCTTTTCGGGTGAATACCGGCGTTCTCAATTACCGTCAGTATTCCGTCGTGGGTAAAGAAAGTAAGGACATTTATGGCTGAAACTTCAAGAATCGCCAATGGGTACTTCTTTATCGTTTCGAGTGCTTCGCGGTTAAATACTGAAGTATTCGCGAAAGTAATATTAAGAATGTTGTTTGGCTTGCCGACAGTAAAATTCTTCTGCTCCTCGGCAAAGCTAGTGCGGTTGGCTATGGCCAGCACCGAAGGGACAAAACAACTGTAAAGGTTGTAAGTGGGCATTACTGTTGTGCTTATGGTGTCGAAAGTGCGGTAATTCCGGTAAAACCACGGGGAAATAGCCAGGATAAAAATAGCCACGAATAAAGCGCTGTGAATGGCTATTTTTTTAGTCGTATAATCTTTGCGTAGGAACCACCACATAAGCGGTATAAGCAGAATTGGCAAAAACTGCACGACTGTTTTGGTAAGTACCGAAATTCCGAGCAAAAACGCGCTTAAGCACAGAATTTTGACGTCTTTTTTTTCAAGATACGATATAAACGAAAGGATAAAGAGGGAGAACAAGAATAAGAATAAAGTTTCGGAGTAAAAAATGAATGAATGCAGGATAAAATTCGGCTCAAGGGCGAGTGTCAGACCGATCCAAAAACCTATTTTTTCGGAGGATATAAGTTTGAGGGAGATTCTCCTTCCAAGCACAGGCACGATAGCACCCAGTATCATCTGCAAACCAAGAGCCGGCAATAGACTGCCGGACAAGAAAAGCGATACGGCAAGAAATAGAGGGAAAAGAGGCACATGGAAAGGACTCGGCAAGACGCCGTCCCATGAAAAGCCTTTTCCCGCGATTAGGCTCTTTCCCAGTTCGTAATAGCCGTCTTGTCCGTGTATTGTTCCGTCAATGTTTCCTTCGTTCGCATGGACGTACACAAAAAACAAAATCATCCTGACTATTAAAGCCAGAAGAAAAATAAAAATTTCCGTCTTATGATTTTTTAAGAATTCTGTCATTTTTTCTGCAGCTTTGTTCTTCTGTCTTATTCATGTAATAGCGCTGGTTAATAATTTTACTTTTCCGCAATCTCCGATGCTTCAGGTTCCCGGCGAAACAGTTTCAATTTTCTGTTAAATATAATATTCTTATTGCATAAAAAAGTGACCATTGCAACCAACCCGATGGTGATTATTTGCGATATAACGTACCAAATGCCTAAAATATCGACAAAAATATACATCAGCAGAACATTAAGAGAAAGAGCTACGCAAGCCAAAACAACATACATAGCCATCTGAAAGTGGGCGCCGTCAAGGGAATGGTCTCTGAATGTCCAGAATTTTTGCAAAGAAAAGGCTATTGTAGCCGCGAAAACAAAAGCACATAATACCGCGTAAATATGCCACATCTGGAAGTACTCGACCAAAAATATAAGCATTCCCATCTGGGCAATGAAAGCGATTCCGCCGGAAGTTGCATACTTTATGACAAGCCGCGGATTTTTAAATTGCGACACGAAAAAATTAAACATGAGAAGTAATTATATCATAGTCTTTCCTGATAAAGCCCGGCAGTTCTTTAAGCAAATGCGGTTTCCTTGCGAATGGTTGTAGAATGTGGTACGAAAGAGGATAATCAACGCCAGCCTACTCGGCTTAAGAATGAATATGGCCGATGAAGGGGTATTGCGCTAAAAATCAAAAGATGATAAATATCACTAAAATTTTCATAGATAAAAAAACCGAAGACGAGGTAAAAAAAGTCTTGCTCTCGGGATTCCTGGCGCAAGGGGAAAGAGTCAAGGAGCTTGAAAGGCAACTTTGCGATATTAATCGTACAAAATATGCCGCCGTGGTTAATTCCGGAACAGCGGCATTGCATACCGCATTGGCATCCCTGGGCCTAAAAAAAGGGGATGAGGTTATAACCACACCGTTTTCTTTTATCGCTACGGCAAATACGATTCTTATGTGCAACGCAAAACCGGTTTTTGTCGACATAAAAGAAGGCACTTTCAATATAGATCCTGACCTTATCGAGGCCAAGATATCCAAAAAAACCAAGGCTATTCTGACAGTTGATTTGTACGGCCTCTCGTGCGATTACGAAAAGATAAGAAGAATAGCCAGAAAGCACAACCTGAAAGTTATCAGCGATTCATGCCAGGCGATCGGGGCTTCTTATATGAAAAAGCCTATAGCCAAGTGGGTTGATGTTGCTTGCTTTTCTTTTTACGCGACGAAAAATATCATGATGGGAGAGGGAGGAGCTTTGGTTACCGACAATAATGAAATTTATGAATTTGCCAGGAGATTCAGACAGCACGGGCAAGATCAGGAGAAGCCGTATATATACCATCATATTGGATACAATTACCGCTCGACTGACGTGTTGGCCTCAATAGGACTTGCTCAAATAGGTAACTTAAAGCAATGGACGGAAAAAAGAAATCAAAATGCGCGCAGATTGGTAACTAAACTAAAAAATATACCAGGTCTTGTTCTGCCCGAATCTACCGACGGGACAGCTCATGCTTATCATCAGTTTACCGTGCGTATAACCGGTGATTTTCCGATAAAGAGAGCGGAGCTCATCAAATACCTACTTGAAAATGGAGTACGATCAGCCGTCTACTATCCGTCAGTTATTCCAATGCAGCCGCACATAAAAAAAATTACTCCGTACAAAAAAGGAATGTATCCGGTCGCCGAAACGCTTTCCAATCAGGTTCTTTCTTTGCCGGTTCATCCATTCCTTAAGAATTCAGAGATTGATCTTATGGTTAGCCTAATAAAAAAAGCTGCGAAATGAAAAAGAATAAAGTGGGAGTTATTGGTGTCGGCAATATGGGCAAAAATCACGCAAGAATTTTCTCAAAGATTGCGGATTTGGTTGCCGTCTCGGACACTAATGAAACATTAGGAAAAGAGGTTGCCGATAAGTACGGAGCCCGTTTTTACAAAGATTACAGTCAAATGATTGGGGCAGAACAGCTCGATGCCGTCTCGGTGGTTGTTCCAACTCATCTCCATAAGAAAATAGTTTTTGACTGTTTGAACAAAAAAATCCCGACGCTTATTGAAAAGCCGATAGCGGAAAATACCAAACAGGCGCGGGAAATGCTCAAATGCGCCAAAAAAAACCGCGTGCTTCTTATGGTGGGGCATGTTGAAAGATTCAATCCGGCGATTGTTAAGCTCAAAAAAATAATATCTGAGGGGAGAATGGGCGAAATTATAAGCCTTCTTGCCATCCGCGTTGGGATTGCGCCTCCTAAGCAGGCATCTGATGTCGCTTTAGACCTGGGCATTCACGATGTGGACGTATTCAATTATCTGCTTGGAAGGGTACCCGATAAAAAAAGAGTTCTTAGGACAAAGCTTTTTTCAAAAAACACCGCCGATTCCTCCACGATGATTCTTGAATACGGTAAAATAACGGGAGTTATACAGACGAATTGGATAACTCCGGTAAAAATGAGGAAGCTGTTTGTCAGTGGAACCGATGGATACGCAGAAATCGATTATATCCGGCAAAAGCTTATATTGCGCGACAAGATTCTTAATACAAAGTTTGACGGCTCATTTTATGAATTCGTGTCTATTTCAAGCAAAGCTACAGAGAAGGAAGTTTATGTGTCAAAAAAAGAACCCCTGAAAGAGGAGTTGGTTCATTTCTTATCAGGTGTGAAAAACTGGGAAATAAATAATGTCAGCGATTCAATCGAGGCCCTTAAAATTGTAATCTGATATGGAAAAAAAATTCTTTGTACACAAAACCGCGGAAGTAAGTGAGAAGGCTGTTATCGGAGCAGATACGAAAATATGGAATTATGTTCAGATACGTGAAAACGTAAACATAGGATCAAACTGCATTATCGGCAAAAATGTGTATATAGATTTTGGAATCGATATCGGCAATAACTGTAAGATACAAAACAACTGCTCCATTTATCATAAAGCGATTATTGAAGACGGGGTATTTATCGGCCCGCATGTGGTGGTGACAAACGATAAAAATCCGCGGGCCATCAATCCGGACGGCAAGCTAAAATCAGCGGATGATTGGGATGTCGGTTCAGTTATAATACATTACGGCGCATCAATAGGAACTGGAAGCATTATTCTGCCGAATGTGGAAATCGGAAGATTCGCCTTAGTCGGCGCCGGTTCGATTGTTACCGAAAGTATTCCGGACTTTGCCCTTGCATACGGCAATCCGGCGAAGGTACACGGGAAGGTCAACGAAGAAGGTTTTGTGACAGAACGTTTTTAACATGTACAAGGAACACAAAATCGCCGTCTCGATTCCCGCATATAACGAGGGGAAACTCATCAGTAAAACCCTTGAAACGATTCCTTCTTTTGTGGATAATATTGTTGTTGTTGACGATAAAAGCATTGACGATACCGCTAAGGAAATACTGAAATGCGGTAATCGGGACGGAAGAATCCACCCTGTTTTTTTTAAAAAAAATCTTGGAGTAAGTGGGGCGATAATTGAGGCGCATTCGCGCGCTCTGGATAAAGGAGCCGATATTATCGTGGTGATGGCGGGGGACAACCAGATGGACCCCGTTTACCTGCCACTCTTGCTTGATGCTGTAATCGAAGGGAAAGCTGATTATGCGAAAGGAAATCGCTTTTTTCACCGGCAAGATTTAAAGAAGATGCCCGTAATGAGAATAATCGGGAATATTTTCCTCACATTCGTGTCTAAATTTTGTACAGGATATTGGTCTATATCCGATCCTTTAAACGGTTATACCGCAATGCGCGCCGAAACATTCAAAAAAATTGATGTTTCGCGAATAGCGCCAAGATACAGCTTGGAAGTGTCCTTGCTCATAGAGCTGGCGCTGATCGACGCGAAAATACGGGATATATTCATACCGGCGCGGTACGGAGACGAGAAATCAAAGGTAAGAATTTTTAGGGATTCCGTGAAAATAACCATGGTATTTTTGAAAGGTTTCGCGAGGAGGATATTCTTAAAATACACTTTATACAATTTTCACCCGATCTCGCTGTTTTATGCGTTGGGATTCATCCTTTCCTTAGTGGGAGTGTTTTTTGGTTTCTTCGTACTGTTCAATAGTTTTGTTTTGCACAGAATTGCGACTCCTGCAACAGTAATGTTGTTCGTAGTTCCATTCTTGCTCGGGGTGCAGTTAATTCTGCAATCTATTAGTTTGGATATTCAAAACGAACCTAAGTAATTTTCAACATATCGTGTTGACATATTGTGTTTTTTGGAGTACAATACGATTGGATATATGTGGACAAAATACAGGTAAATTCCTCGCAGTTTTTTGAGAAAGGGTATGTAAATGAAAATAATCTGGATTTTGATTCAGAGATTATTCATCTGGGTAAGAAGGACTCTTCCAGGGCGAGGGAAGCCTGTAGCGCCTGAAGCGTTTTCGGGGTATGTGGCTCTCTGTCCGCATACGGTGGTGGAACTTATCATTGCGGACAAAACAGAGGCGCCGTTCGGCGGCAAACTTTTGCTCCATTACCGTGGAGGAACCTGGAATGCTTGGCACACCATAGGCGGATTCGTTTTCGCCGGTGAAAGTATGTATGAAGCCTGCAGGCGTCATGCCGCTGATCTCGGGATTGAAATAGAGGTAGTGAAAAGTGTCGGACAAGGCGGGATAATCGGCTGGCGCGAAGACATAACGCACCCCTACGGGTGGGACAATAACGGCCATCTGGTCCATCATTACTTCCTTTGCCGGGTCGTTTATCCAGTCATTGAGACCATCGAGCTCCAGTGGTTTGCCGGAAGCAAGGAGCCGAGAAATTTTGCCCGGGGTCATGAGGAACATATCAAGGCCTACTATAACCTCGAGTAATTTCCATTTCCATTCTTTTTTTCGAACTGTGTTGCATTATTTGCGGCACAGTTCTTTTTATTATATGATTTTCCCCATATGAATAAACAAATGCCTCGCAGGCTTAGCTCCGTGTCGTTTTTCTGCCCTGCTTACAATGACGAGAAAAACTTGTCTACTCTGGTGCCTTATGTCAGCAAATTTCTTAAGGAAATAACCGATGTTTATGAAATAATAATCGTTCATGACGGTAGTCCCGACAAGACGGGAGAAGTGGCGGACAAATTGGCGCGGGAATTTCCCAATGTGCGCGTCATACACCATATCAAAAATATGGGCTATGGAGCGGCGCTCCGCGACGGATTTAATGCCGCCAAATATGACTATGTGATGTACACCGACGGAGATAATCAATACGACGTGCGCGAGTTTTTACCATACTTACATCTCTTGGACACGGCGAATGTGATAAGTGGTTATGTTACAAAAAAAGCGGCTTCTTTACAGCGCAAAATTCAGTCCGAGGTTTATAATTGGCTCATACGTATTTTATTTTTTGTCTGGGTGAGGGACATTAACTGCGCCATGAAGATATACAGGCGCAAAGTTCTGGACAGTTTTGAAATAAAAAGCCCGAGCTGTTTTATCGACGCCGAAATGATAATCAAGGCCAAAAGGGCGGGATTTAAAGTCGCCCAGTTCCCAGTCACCCATTTTTTGCGTACGGAGGGGCTTCCTTCCGGAGCGAAACCAAACGTAATCATGACTACGGCAAGGGATATGCTAAAGTATCGTTTTGGGATGTTATAATTGGCAGCGAGAAAGAAATGGAGGAAGCTACTGCTTTTTACATTTCGATCGAAAGAACCAATTAAATGGTATCCAGTTATATAATTTTCTATGCTACATAAAAGCGACAGAGTTGTCATAACCGGCTGTGGCGGGATGCTCGGGGAAGCCGTTTATGAGGCGTTTAAGGATGTGTGCCAAGTGCGCGCTTCAGATATTGATTTGAACGTGCCGTGGCTTGAAAGGCTTGATGTCAGAGTTTCCAAAGATGTCGCGGGTTATCTCGCTAAGGTAAAACCAAATTACATAATTCATCTCGCGGCGCTCACAGATATGGAATATTGTGAGCTTCATCCTGATGATGCCTATTCCACAAACACGGGTGGTGTGCAAAACGTCGCGGAGTACGCGAGAGACCACAATATACCACTGGTCTACATTTCCACGGCAGGAATATTTGACGGTGGTAAGGACGAATACGACGAAAGCGATATGCCCAATCCCTTAAGTGTTTATGGCAAGTCAAAATACGGCGGGGAACTGGTGGCGAGGACTTTGCCCAAATCAATAGTCATACGCGCTGGATGGATGATGGGGGCGGGGCCTAAAAAAGACAAAAAATTCATAAATAAAATAATCAAACAGCTTCGAGCCGGCGCCAAGGAAATCGCCGTGGTTAACGATAAGTTCGGCACGCCTTGCCACACGTATGATTTGGCCCAGTCTATGAAATATCTTCTTGACCATGGTGCTTACGGTTTGTATCATGGGGCGTGTGACGGTGGAGGTAGTCGTGCCGACATCGCCAGATATCTTTTGGAATGTTTTGGCCTTAAAAATCAGGTCAAAGTAAAGGAAGTTGATTCCAGCTTTTTCTCCGAAAACTACTTCGCTAAGCGTCCGCGTTCGGAAAAACTTATAAATATCGGATTAAGGAAACTTGCCCCGCATCTTACGCGCGATTGGAAGGTGTGCCTTAGGGAATACATAGAAAGATTTAACTGGAATTTATGGGATTTAAACACATCAGGAATGGAAAGAAGCTTTTATAAAAATTATTTTAAGATAGAGAAAGAACACTGGCTCATGGTAGGCAGGCGTGTGATTGTTAAAGACAATCTCCATTCTTATCTCCACAAAAAACCCGAGGAAACCAAAGTGCTGGATTTCGGCTGTGGCTCAGGTATTTTCGTGGACGAGCTTCAAAAGCTCGGGTTTGACGCGCATGGTCTGGATATTTCCGAAGAGGCCATTAAGTTCGGCAAGCTTCAGGGGGTGAAAAACCTAGGAGTGATAGACGCGCACAAAATTCATTTTCCTGAAAATACTTTCGATGCGGTCTTTACCCTTGACGTATTGGAGCATCTAGAGGACGAAAAATGGGCTTTGGCTGAAATAGAGCGAGTACTAAAGCCTGGAGGTATTGCCATTATCATGGTTCCGGCCTATATGTTCCTTTGGGGCGTGCAGGACGAAGTGGCCCATCATTACCGCCGGTATACTAAAAATAATCTTTTGAAAAAAATAAGGGACTCGTCTCCTCTTTCCGTATTGCGTTCGTCGTACTTCAACACGTTCCTTTTCCCACCGATTGCTCTTCTCCGTATATTTAGCAGAATACTCGGCATAAAAGGAAGAGAATCGGATTTTGATATCAATAGCCCAACTCTAGATAAAGTTTTTTCCTTCATTTTTGGCGCGGAGAGAAAGATGCTCAAGTATGTCAGTTTTCCCTTCGGAGTTTCAATTCTGCTGGTTCTGAAGAAATCTACCTAAAGTAAACTTTTTCCAAGGAAGCGTTTTTTGTTTTAGGTATGTGGAGAGTAAGGTCTGATATTTTTTCGGAAAGGGAGAATGTATAGAGCTGAAGAAGATTGGTTTCTATGTAATAGAGGCGGCGCCCGTCTCTTGAAACAAGCGGAGTATAGTCGTCTACTCTTATTCTTCCCATTGGTCCCTCTACGCCGAAGTCGTTTTTGAAAGAAAAGAAAAGTTCCAAATTTCCTGGAATATCGTCGGTGTAAAGCGAAAACCAGATGATATTTATTTTTTCAGGGTCGAATTCGCCCTGTCTTATGACGTTTTTTCCGTTTGCGCCGGGCACGGCCGGATTTGCGTATCTACTCGATGAATTAGAGGCTTCATAAGTCATCAACGATGGAGAAGCGTAATATGATTTTATTATCGGTGATTTTTTGAGAGCCTCTTTGAATTTAGAACTTGTTTCCAATCGAAGGCTTTTCACGGTAGCGACAGAGCGGGTTTTTAAATCGGGAGGCATATAGCTGTTTCGGATGAGCTTTATCGGCGACTTATTATCAAAAAAGAGGAGATAATCGGCAAGCGCAAAACCCGGCATAGGCTCAAATATATGTGAACCGGAAAGATTCGGCATTACCAGAGGGAAATCTCCTTTGCTTAAAACATCAAGTTCGGAGAGCAAGTTTCGGTCTAGGAGCACGACGGACTTTTCTCTCAACGCGGATTCTTCCTTCATGCGGACCGCCTGAAAACTGAAAGCCTGTTGGGCGGCGAAGATAACAATAACAATTGAAATTATAGTCTTGGAAACACCCTCGCTTTTTATCTTCGTCAGGATTGAAGCGAAGACGACCATTATCAAGCTGTAAAAATAAAACGGCGCTCCGGCGTACCTGAAATCAAAATCAGGAATTATATTGTGGTTTGGTCTCGCGATTATTACCTCGGATATCGTAACTGACATTAGAAGTATTAGTAGTACAAGGAGAATTTTTTCTTTACCCGAAGAATGTCTGAAAGCGAACCAGAATAGCGCTATATTTAAGACGATGATGATTATTTCCATGGCAGGCCAGAATGATTTTGCTTTGTCATAAAGAGCCGGATGAGCCAAAAGTTTTACGATGTTTGGGGCAATCATTGGTAATGACACCCCATTGGCGAAAAACGACAAGAAGTTGCTTGCAAGCGGTATTGGTTTCCAATTCTCCGCTTTCTCATTTGGGGAAACAGAGGGGTCCATATTTTCCGCGCTTAGTGTTGAAAGAAAAGTTCCGGGTTGCACAACAGTAAAAGTAAAAATCAAAAAACCGGTGAAAATCAGAGAGATTGCGGCGAGCAGAACGAGCGGAACCTTGTTTTCTTTAAAAAAACTCATGTTAGTTTTTTAGTCCTCTCGTCTAAAAGATTAGCCCAGTATATACAAACAATGCAAAAGAATATTGCCGGGATGACCCATAGGCCTGAAGTGTCGGACATAAGAGCCAGAAGAATTGCGACGGTAAAAAAAACCATATATCTGTTCTTTTTTGACTGCGACCATGCGGTGTATGACCAGAAAGCTATGGTGAAAAAAAATATAATCTGAAGGTAAACAGATACTATATAAAAACCGGTAAGCATATCGGCCCAGCTTGTTGTTCCACTAAAAAGTATTAAAAATATAACAAAGCTTAAAATAGAGAAACCAAGTCGTTTAAGTGTCAGGTAGGTAAAGAAAGGGATAAGAGCCAAAACTATAAAGACAAAAATATTATATGGAGTTTTATTTTGACCAAACGCGGAATCAAGCGCTTTCATTTCTGCTCTGAAAAGAGGAATGGTGTGGTCATTGCCGTGTGGCATAAGTATCGCTTGGGAGAAGGGGACGGAATGATTTATGCCTACGACCTCAAAGTCGTCCATATTGAAATAGCCGTTCAGTATATTCCCTGCGTGACTTGCGAATACAAATATCAAACAGACTAACAAAATTAGGAGGTTTTTTCTGGCATTGCTCTGACTTAACCATAAAGACTCCACAATCGTTTTAACCTTACCTATATGTTTTTCTAAAATAATAAAAGACAAAAAGGCAATAAAAAGTATCAAAGTTGCAACAACCAGTCCATTTTTTATTCCGTCAAAATATATATGAGCAACCGGGCCGAAATCTTTAAGTCTGGACAAATCAAATTTTTCGACGAAGATAAGGCCGAACGATGAAACAACAAAGGCACCCCCTAAAATTAGAAGATGAATATTACGTATAGCAAAAGACATAAATTTATTATTATCCACGTGATTTTTCCTTTTAAACACTAAGTATTTTTTACACTACCATAGAACGTATTGAACTATGAAGTAAGTTTCACAACCCAGAATTAATTAGTAATAAACAAAACTGGAGTATTTGTTTTCAAAAAATGTTTTTTTATCTTTATAATAGTTCCAATCCATACGTTCTTTTTGCATTACAATAAACGGAATGTTGCCATAGTATGAAGCAAAAGCACCGAAAGTGGAATTTGAGCCAATTACGACGTCGGTCTTTGAAAGGAGAAATATGTCGTGGACAGCATTTCCTTCGCTTATGAAAATATTTAATCCGGTAAATAAATCAGTTTCAATCTTCTCATCAGAAGTTATGACGAAGCATGCTTCCGAATTATTTAGTCCTTTAATTTTTGAATACTCGTCGAGACTTTCCCGTACTCGTGTTTGGGGTATAAAATATGTTCCATTCCGCCAGTTTTTGTAGTCGCCTTGGCGAATATGAACCCCTATGATTTTTTTAAATCTGCTTCGAAGGTCCTTTATCTGTCCTTCCACGGATTTTTTTATGTCTTGTCGGGGCTGGAAATATTCCCTGATTTCCTTACGATATTTTTCTATGCCTGTAGGGTTTCTAAAAAGCCAACCGTCAAAATATAAGCTACCGTGACCAAGCTCGAGTTCTGTCAGCCGTTTCTGCGGTTTAGATGAGGGGGGGAGATAGTATGGCTCTAAAGACGCGTTGTTTGAACTGACGACTTGAGCCGTGTGTTTACGTAGAACAGTTCCAGAATACCAAGTATATAGCTTTCTCCAGATTTTCCGCTGAAGCGCAGTCTTTCTTTTTACATAATTGCGAAAAGGCAAAAAGAAGATTATTTTGCACAGTAAATTATGAGCTGGAGACATAGTGAAATATTCGCCGTATTCAAAGAAGGACGGATTTTTAAGCCCAAACCCGCGTTCTAAGGTATAGGCATATATACTTATATAATTCCATAACTGGTTAGCTAGTTCATTGCCAGATACGCGGATAATTGTAATTTTCGTCATCTTTTTTTCGGCTTTGCTTCTATAAAACACCTACCATCGCTCTCTTCCTTCAGGATTTTTAAGTCATATGAAATGGAAGAAAGAAAGGACACGACATTAATCATATTAAGCATGGAATGAATTTCCATAAAAAGGATTGGTTTTTTGTCTACTATAGTTTTTCTGGCTCCCAAGAGAACCAAGGATTCGGCTCCTTCGACGTCTATTTTTATAATGTCTGGAGAATCTTTTATGCCTAATTCTTCGCTGAAAAGATCCATAGGAACGGTTTTTACTTTGGTTTTCTTAAAACCCATTGTTTCGTAGGCGCTCCGTTCCCGTATGGTATCAGCCGTATCAATAAATCCGCCGGAACTTCTCCCACTCTCTATATCATCAATTGTGTTGAATTCTTCAGTGCCCAATACATCCGAAACTGCAACTTGAACCGGGGAAATGATATTTTTAATGTCGTTATTTTTGTCCTGTATAAGCTTCAGTCTTTCAAAATTTTTTGGATTAGGTTCAAAGGCGTAAACTTTGCCACTTGGACCAACAAGTCTCGCGAAGTAAATTGTATGGAACCCTATATGTGCCCCTATATCAAAAATTATTTTGCCTGCCGGTTCCACTTTTTCTACCGCCTCAAAAAGAAAATCGTCGTATGTGCTATCGAGGATTTTTTTCTGCCATGGTCCGGAAGGGTCGAAAAACATCTGTATGCCCTTGAGCGGTTCATAGGAAAGAGTGTTCCATTTAGGAGAAAAGATTTGTGGCTTAACCAGAATCCTTTTTAACAGGTTATAAACAAATGGGGGAGTGATATTTTTTATGAATTGTTTCATGGTGCTATAGATGCCATTTTACCCGTTAAACCAGATATGAATCAACAGTTCTTTTTTCTATGGTGTTATCAGGGCGGGGATAGATGGCTTGTTCCCGCTGGCTTCCAAAGAATATTTTGTAAAGAACGACTGAAAAGCCCGGGTACCATTTTGTTTTTGACTTAATCCAAAAAAATATTTCAACTATATAGTAAAGAAAGTCTTTGTGCGGAAGTAAGTCCTGTTGTTCCTTTCGGTAGTCACCCATTGTGTGAGTCAATTGGGTATCCGAGGTTCGGAAACAGCTTACCTTAACGTCAAGTGTCCAAAGTGGCGCGTACCGCGCGAATTTAATCCACAGAGAATAATCCCCGGCAAGTTTTAATGTTTTGTCGATTCCGCCCGATTTGCGCCAGAGCAGGGCGCACCAGAAAGCCGTTTCCTGCGGTATAAAGGGCGCGACTGTGCCGTAAAAACCGCGGGCTATCCAATCCTGCCTGTACGCGTAGGACAGTATTTCCTCGCGAGTTTTGGATGATTCGTCTATCAGGAAACCCTCGCCCTTCAGCCATTCAACTTCCGGAAACGCTTCAAATGCTCGTATAACAGCCGAGAAGGCTCCGGGCAGGTATAAGTCGTCGCTGTTAATCCAGGCGTAAATCTCGCCCGTGGCGCCCTCAAATCCCTTGTTTATGGCGTCATACATGCCCAAGTCTTTTCCGGAGTACCATTTGAAGGAGATATCGCTACATTTGATAGGGTATTGCCCCGCGCGGAGTTTTTCATCATACGATTTTATAATTTTCACGGTGTCGTCGTTTGAGCCACCGTCCTTTATTATGTATTCAACCTCAAAATCTCCCTCCTGCGAGAGGACGCTTTCGATGGTTTCCGCTAGGTATTTTTCGCCGTTATAGACCGGAGTGACGATGCTTAATTTCATGGATTAATTTTTTCTTTCGGCCAGGTAATTTGTGGTGAATAGGAGTTCCGTGATTCTTTCGGGACTTCTTATTTCATAGAGCCCGTCCTTAAGTATTCGGTAGATTTTGTAATCGGACAGAAATTCAAAAATATCCTTAAAATATGTCCGTGAATCACGGCTGGATACGGAAAATTCGAATTGTATGAATTTTATATTTTTTAGCATATTTTTTGAACCCATAAGGCATTTTAGTTCGTTGCCTTCGGTATCAAGTTTAAGCAAATCTATATTTTTTATTCCGTTTCGCGCACAGAAACCGTTCAGAGTTTCTATTTTCACCTTCTCGCTCCTGTCGAATTCCTTCCCCGGTTTATATAGAGAACTTAAACCTCTCGTATTTTCAGGATAATAGAGAGTCCCTTCTCCCTCTATTTCCCCCAGGGCGCTGTTGATAAGAGTCACCTTATTTTCAAATTGTTTTTCAAGCTCCAGATAATCTCTGAGGCACGGCTCAAAAGCGTAAATCTCGGCTTTTCCCCGAGTAAACTCTATTATGTTTTTAGTGTAATCCCCGCCCTGGGCACCGACGTCAAAGACAACAGGACAGCTTTCTTTGTTTAGCGCGTATCTCATGGCGTATTCCTCTCCGCTTTCACTAAAATTACGTCCCCCGGTTCCTATATTCATTCCCTCAATTGAAATATCAAATAGTCCCCTCCAAAAAGATTGAAATGTTTGTTTACCAAAAAAGATTTTTTTAATTAATTTTTTCATATTCTTTGAGCAGTCCAACAAGCACATATGACGCTTCGGGAAATATTTTTATGGTGATGCGAGCTCAGTCTCCAAAAGCTGCGCCTATGTCTATGATTGATTTTGAGGTGAATCCCATATTGCGCAACTGTGTCAGGACCCCATGGAGTGATGATAGCTATAGAGACCCTTTTTTCTTATTTCAGTCCCTATTAGGTTAAACAATTTTTGAATAGTTTTTTTCATATAATTTTTTGACCCTTATTCACAAAAAACAGATTACACTTTACGTTAAAGCCTGCACTTCAAGTTTGCTAAATAAATCGTTTCTGACAAAAAACAAATTTCCAACGTTGCACACGCAAGTATACCCTTTTTCATTTCCCAGCCCAACCATACTTGTGTATGAGGTGTATCTGTGTTTATAGCTGTGTATTTGTTTGACCCCTATGGGAATGCCCATGTCGGTTTCTATGATGACTATTTTGGGAGTATAGTTTTTTAAGCTTTTCCAAAGATGATAGTCAATTCCGTCCACATCTACAGAAAGGAGTTCAAAATTTTTGGGTATCGGAGTTTTGTTAAGAATGAGATCGAGCGAATTTTCTCCATCGGGAGCAACATAAGAATTAACGGGAATAATCGGGTACCCCTTGGCTGTTTGGAGGAGATCTTGGTAACGGTTTTTGTCTCCTTCAATATAAACAGCGCTGAATGGTTTTTTCGATTCCAAGAGATGAAAAGTGTTTGAAGTACATTTGCCATCCCATGCCCCGAATTCAACAATCCATCCGGAATTTATATCCAGACGCCGAAAAATTTCTTCGATAATTCCATCTTCGCCATTTTGAGAAAAATAGTTAAATTTAAATCCTTTTAACGGAACGTGCTGAAAACGTTTAATAGGAACAGTTAAACGGAAAATGCCTAATTTTATAAAATGTTTTACAGATTTGGGTATGTATTTTAGGATTTTTAGAAATAATTTTTCCATGGAATATTAATATTTTTTGTAATTTCACCCGGGAAAATTACCTTCTGAACTTTAGAAACTCTTTGTCTTTCGGAGTGTTCCACTCTCCCGATGAAGCAGTAAATTTTATTTCCACAGCTCGGCAAACGAACACAGAAAAGAATTGGGAAATATGACGTTCCATCACCTCAAATCCTGCGCATTTAAGCATTGATTCTATGGAACTGGGGGTCATTCCCCAAAACCAGTTTCCGTAGCCACTTTCAGGTTCATATGGTCCGGTAATTGCCTTTTGGCTGCCTATGCCTCTGTTCCATATTTTTCTTTGGTTTTCACTGAGGAAA
The DNA here is from genome assembly GCA_964361185.1 of uncultured Candidatus Saccharibacteria bacterium. GTDB lineage: Bacteria > Patescibacteriota > Minisyncoccia > Phycocordibacterales > VMEP01 > JBAZYZ01. Next base: position 8,741 of record CAYHZS010000001.1, on the reverse strand, counting down.
GGATAAAAAACAGCGCCGTTTTTTATGCCCGGCATTTCTGGGATAGACGAGGTATTGAGTATCAATGTTTCTTTGGTGATAGATCTCAGGCGGGCGAGCATATGAACTGGGTCAGGTGTGTGATAAAGAACGCCTGAACAAAAAACGATGTCACAAGGGCCGATTTTTCCAGAGGTTTCCGAGAGGTTTATGTCTCCCTCGATGAATTCCACTGAGGAGTTTATCCTCCTCTTTTCTTCCAAGAATTTTGCGCTTGCCGGATATACGTCTGTCGCTACGACTCTTGTTGCTCCGCTTTCTTCAGCTAGGAATGAATTTTGCCCGTCAACACCCCAAAGGGCGCCGATGTCGGCGAATGATTTTCCGGGAGAGTATTTCTTTATCAGATTGGCGTTAATTTCTCCGTCTTTCAGTCCGGCAAGCTTTTTCCACTTGCGGATAATCCGTATGCCAAGCGAAGAGTTTGAAGCCAAAATTTTCAGTTTGTAGAACATTTTGCGTATTTTATGCTATAGCCGGAACTGCGTTCCGGCTATAAAGATTAACTGGCATTATATGCTTTTTCTTAGAATTGTAAAACCAGCGTGGCGTTTTTTAAGTAGGAATATTTTATGGACTTTACAGTTTTATCGTGTTAAAGTCACTTTACTGTAAATTAATTTCAAATGAAGTATTTAAGGAAAAAAATCATAGAAATCGCGGCTCGGGCGGGTGAAGGCCATATACCCAGCGCTTTTTCCATTCTTGATTTGCTCTGGGTGCTGTATGATCGCGTTCTTAACATTACCCCGGAAAAAGCGGATGACCCCGACCGGGACAGGCTTATTCTGAGCAAAGGGCATGCTTCTCTCGGACTTTACGCTGTTCTTGCGGAAAAGGGATTCATTGAGACAGAGGAGCTGGAAAGCTTCGGCAAGTTTGACAGCTCACTCGGCGGCCACCCTGACCGTAATAAGATTAAAGGTGTAGAAGCTTCGACCGGTTCTTTAGGTCACGGCATGCCCATGGCCGTGGGACTAGCGCTCGGAATGAAAATAAAAGAGGAGCCTGGCAAAGTTTACGTGATAATAGGCGACGGTGAATCAAACGAAGGGACGATTTGGGAATCGGCAATGCTCGCTTCCCACCACAAATTGGATAATCTATATTGTATAATTGACTACAATCATTCCGGGGACAGGGCGCTTGTTTTGGGCGACTTGAGGAAAAAATTTGAATCTTTCGGCTGGAAAACTTCTTCCATAAACGGCCATAATCATGATGAAATTTACGAAGCGCTTTCCCAAAAAAGCTCTGGCCAGCCGAAGGCCATTATTGCGGAGACAATTAAAGGGTACGGCTCTAATGTAATGGAAAACAACCATGAATGGCATCACAAGTCCCCCAAAGAGGAGGAGTTGAAAAAAATTTTAAGCGAGCTCGATTAATTTTATGCGCAAACAATTTGTCCGCACAATAGATGAACTTTTGGAAACTGACGACAAATTGGTTTTGTTTTTAGGCGACATAGGGGTGTTCGGTTTCCGCAACGCTCTATCAAAATTCCCCGAGAGGGTCTATAACATAGGCATATTGGAGCAGTCAACGGTGGGATTGGCCGCCGGGTTATCAATGCAGGGATTTGTCCCCGTCGTCCATACCATTGCTCCTTTCATCGTGGAGAGGGCTCTCGAGCAGATAAAAAATGACTTCGGCTACCAGCGGTTGGGAGGAAATTTCGTAAGCGTGGGCGCTTCATACGATTATTCCGCGCTTGGATCGACTCATCATTGCCCGGCTGATGTCGGTATACTTAAGAACGTGCCGGAAATTGAGATAGTTTTACCGGGTACGGCGGCCGAATTTGACAGCCTTTTTAAACAGTCATACAAAAACGGACAGCCGACTTATTTCCGCCTTAGCGAAAAAAGCAATAGTAATAGCGAGGATGTCGTATTTGGAAAAGCCAATGTTATTAAGAAGGGCAGAATTGCCACGGTGATTGCCGCAGGAACTATGTTAGACCGAGTAAAAGAAGCTTGCCGGGACATGGATGTCACCATTCTTTACTATACGACCCTGCATCCTTTCGATGGAGAGACATTGCGTAATAATATTTGTGGGGATAAAATAGTTATTTGCGAGCCGTATTACAGCGGAGCTCTGGCGCTTGATGTGGCCGAGGCTGTCGCGGGACGGAAAGTGGAAACGCTTTTTATTGGAGTGCCAAGGGAGTTTTTGCGCAACTACGGCACCGAGAGCGAACAGGATGAATTTCTTAAACTGACCCCTGACGGAATAAAGCGGAGAATTGGAAAATTCATTAACTAAAATATAGTTATGAATAAATCAAAAGGAACAGAACTGAAAGGAAGAGTTGCTTTTATAACCGGTGGCAGCCGTGGTATTGGTTTTGCCATAGCCGTAGCCATGGCAACAGAAGGAGCCTCTATTGCTATTTGTGGACGATCTAAAAAAGATTTGAACAAAGCGGTTGCTTTGATTAAAAAAACTGGAGCAAAATGCCGGGGGTACGTGACGGACGCGACTGATGCCGGACAGGTAAAAGATACGGTGGCAGATATTAAAAAAGATTTTAAGCGTTTGGATATTCTGGTTAATAATATAGGAGGAGCGCTCAAGTTCGCCAATTTTGAAGGACTTAACGATTCCGATTGGCAGGAGGTTTTTGATATTAATCTCATGAGCATGGTGAGGTTCAGCCGGGAAGCATTGCCGTTACTCCGCCAGTCCAAATGCGCCCGCATTATCAATATGGCAAGTGTCTCAGGGAAACGGCCTGGCAATTTCATTCCTCACTACGGGGCGATGAAAGCCGCGATGATTCATTTGAGCAAATATCTTTCTAATCAATGGGGTAGATATGGGATTTTAGTAAATGCAATTTGTCCGCACACGGTCAAAGGCGGTGCCTGGGTTAAAGATGTAGCCGATAGGGCGAAAAGGGAAGGTAGCACATTCAAGCAGGCCGAAGAAAAAATAATGAAAGAAATCTCCAGCAAAACTATTTTGGGCGGAGTTGTTGAGCTTGATGATGTGGCTAATTTGGCAGTTTACTTGGCTTCAGACAAAGGGAAATTCATAACCGGTTCGTGTCTAGTCATAGACGGGGGAGCCGTGAACTCTATTTTTTAAAAAGCTTTTATTGACATTAGATACAAAGTGTTTCTTACTTGCTATTTTGGGCGGATAGTTTATAGTTCTCGTAGATAAAAGCGGAATATTTGGAGGTTAATAGACCCCAATTGCCGATTCTATGGCATCGCTTCGCACATTGAAAGTCAAAGAGGTTAAAACCAATTTTTAGGAGGACTGACGGTGAATACCGCTACTTTTAAGATTAAGAATTCCGATGACGTAATTCAAGGACAGGTGGCCCGCAGGGTTAAAAAGCTCTTTCCTAACGGGTGCGGGAGGATTCTTCTGATAAACATCCCGCAGGTGGGCGAGGACGATTTCGATCTGGCAACCGCCAAATTGAAAAGATATCCCTGCTTCCCGCCTTACGGGCTTGGCCTGCTCTCGCGTGATTTGCGGGTGGCCGGCTATACGACCAGGCTCATTGATCTCAATTTTGAGGTTCTGTCCCACGTGAAGGATGAGGTGTTTGACTACAAGCGCTGGCAGACTATGCTTGAGGGCGCCGTAGAGTCTTTCGCGCCGGACTTGGTCGGTGTCAGCTGTATGTTTTCCGCAACCCACACTTCTTTGAGGGCGGTTGTGGATTACACTAAGATGTCTTTTCCCGGTGTGCCGATAGTGGTTGGCGGGGTTCACGCCTCGAACAATACGCGACTGGTTTTGGAAGAAATTCCGAACATTGACGCGGTTATCGCCTACGAAGCCGACGAAGCATTTGTAAACTTCATCGATTTCGCGAACGGTAAAATTACGGAAGACCGCCTGACCCAGACTGGCATTATCGACGGAGGGGAATACCTTTACATTGAGCGTCGGATATTCCCGGACGGAGATAAATTGAATTATTCTCCGGATTACGACGACCTGCCTTTGGGCGAGAACGGCAAGTGGGGCGAAATCGGCGTATACCGCTGGCTAATAGGCAATCCGCCAGTAAGTACCATTTTGGCCAATCGCGGGTGCCGAGCCCAATGCACATTCTGCTCGGTGCATAGTTTCAACGGAAGCGGAGTGCGCGAAAGAAAGTCAGTTGTGGTCGTGGATGAGATGGAACGCCTGGCGAAACATTACGGAATCAAACACTTCATGTGGCTTGATGACGACCTGTTCCGTCCGGATTGCGTGGAAATGTTCAATGAAATCATCCGAAGGAACCTGGGGATTACATGGGACGCCTCAAATGGAGTCATAGCGTCCGTTACCACCAAAGAAGTGATGCGGGCCGCTTATGAGTCCGGCTGTATCGGGCTTAGTTTCGGCATTGAATCAGGTGACCCAGAGATTCTTAAATCGGTTAAGAAGCCTTCCGGAGTGAAACATTTCCGGCGGGTCGGCGAACTGATGAAAGAGTATCCAAGTGTTTTTGCCAAAGGGTTCCTGATGGTCGGGTTCCCGGATGAAACCGTGGGAAAAATCTGGAATACCATTAATTTGGCCAGGGAAATCGAGCTTGACTGGTATCCGATTCAAATCCTGTCTCCCTTTGGCGGCACCGCGATGGCGCAGACGATGGTGGACAGGGGACTTACGGATGAGCACACGGTCCTGTCCTCTAAGATGTTTGTGGGTCCGGCGGGAGGCCAGCGCCTTAAGGAAAGGCGTGAAACAGAACTAAGCGCTTTCAACCCGCATGTTCTTGACCCTTCGTGCTCCGATTGTATTCCCTCGCGGGAAGAAATGCCGGACGTGTGGTTCATGATGGACTATCTTGTCAACTACGAACGCATAGCAAGAATCGAAAATCCGGTGAAGCTTTCGATGCAACGCCTTAACTTGCGCGCCATTATCGACCGCCTGCCGAAGCACATTGCTTTGGCGGCCCTTTACTTGGGCATCGTGAACAAGAAACTGGGCAATTACACCGAAGCCAGGGGTAATTTCGAGGAAACGGACACATACCTCGAAGAATCAGCTTTCTGGCGCGTTCGTTTTGAGAAACTGGGCCTGAACAGACTTCTTTCCGAATGGAGGTAAACATGGCCTTCCATATCCGGCTTGAAGCTTTTAGCTCCGGGCTTTGTCGCGAGTCGCTCCTCCCTAGTATATGGGGAGGAGCTTTTTTTTGATTAAATTAAAAATTCGCCTATGCCATCAGGATATCTCTCATTCTGGTCTTTTACCCGCCACATATAAAGCGGGATAAATAATACGTGGCTGTTTTTAAAAGTTTCGGCGACCTGGAAATTAAAATCCTTGTCAGCTCCTCGGCCCATGAAAGACGGCCACACCCGCTCCGATAATTTTCTGAAGCTTATCTTATCAGCAACTTCCCGTTTGAATAGGGGAGAATTGCCTTGCCCGGGATAATTTTCCAGAGAGCCGAAGAAAAGCTTGTTGATAATCTTCTTTCTTTTTAAACTGAATGGCACTGCTTCATTAACGACAGTTGAAATTTTTGCAACCAGCCCTTTTGATCTTTGAGACATCTTATACAGCTCTTTTGGTGAAAGCATTTTAAAATCATTTGGAAATGTTGATACATTAAGTTTTTTACCAATGTATTTCTCGTCAAATCGCACCCAGTCAATGGTCAGATGGGTTGATCCATATTTGGTTAAAAGATCATACTGAACCTCTATGCGGTTTAAAAAAGAGGTATCGTCCGCGTCCTGGAATGTTATATATTCTCCACGGGTGTATTTAAAAGCCTCATTTCTTGCGGAATACCCCGCATTTATATTACGCTTGGTTTTTGGGTCAAATCGGCCAGGGTCGTCCGGCACGTCTACGATTTTTAATTTGTGATTTGATTCCGCGAGACGTTCTAAAATATCTTTAGTGCCATCAGTGCTGTTGTCGTTGGCTATTATAACTTCTAAATTTGGATAAGTTTGATTAAGAATCGAGGCTACAGCGTCCCCAATGGTATTTTCACAATTGTGTACGGGAATTACGACACTTATAAGAGGTTTCATAATCCTAATTTTTCTTCAATAAATTTTTTATATGTCCGACTGAATTCACCACGAGTGTAACGTTTTCTCGCATACAACCAAATTTTATGCGAAAGCTCACGGATTTTTTCAGGCGAAGTATTGGCAAAATCTTGAACTGCTTTGGAGACTGATTGGGGGGTCGGATTTTCAAGCGGTATATAGCCGGAATCTTCCTGTATTCCCGTCTCATGAGTGATTATCGGGACAAGCCCGGCGTGCATGGCTTGAACAACTGCGCCAGATGACCCTTCTCCAGCGGAAGGATATACGATTGCGGCGCACTTATCTATGATATCCCCAAACTTCTTCCCGGCAACATCAATGCGTCCATAAACATGTATATTTGGAGTTTCATACAATTCTTTATTGTAGGCTTCCGCAAAATCCTTTTCCGCCGATACTGGACCGCAGACATGTAAGTGTAAATTTGGCATTTTGCTGAAAGCTTCAAGGGTAATATCCAGTCCCTTAAGTACCGACCCACCCCCACCTATCCAGAGAAAATGTTTACGTGCGTCAGTAAAGTTTTTATTTTCCGAGAACTTGTAATTAACCACTGCTGATATGGGTATGAATGATATCGGTTTTCCGAAACGTACGAATGTTCTGAATATTGCATTATTGCCGAATCCCTCCAAATAATCGGCAATTTCTGCATTGCGGGACGGCTCCATACGTCTTCGTGGCTTAAGTTCTATTCCGCGCCTTATTTTAAGCTCCTGAAGCCTTTTATTTTCAGCTTCATTATACTCTTCCCAGTGAGAGATTAAGATGTGAAATATTTTCTTGCAGTTTTTCGGCAGATAAGGCGAAAAGCGCTCTAAATTATTCTCTGCGTCCACACACGCGGTATAGGGCTTTTTCGGAATGAAATTTTTATCCTTGGCGTTTATTATATCTACCGAATAACCTTTTTCTGTAAAAAGTCGCGCAATTTCATAGCATTCCCAATAATTTGTATGGAAATTCGAAAGTGGTTCCCAGGGAGCTATGGTAAAAGGTTCTGTTATGTAAGAAATCAGTACATACCCTCTTCTCTTTCCCTGAGCCTCCATATGTACGGTGCCGAACAGCTTGTTGGTTATTTTATTTCTGTATGCCTGATAGGCGCTTGAGATTTTAAACATGATATTTTTTATGGCTTTGTAGCCACAACTCAAGACAAAGAAGGGACCATATCTTATAGTGAACTTTTTCGTTTTTATTGTCATAAAATTCCCCAAGTACTGATTTAACCTTCTCCTCCTTTAAAAAATTGTATACCATGGCCCCGCTATTTAATTTATCACATACGTACTTTTTCATCTTTTTGTCTTTCAGCCAAGCTGGAACCGGAGCCCCGAACCCTTGTTTTCTACGGTAAACAAATTCCTTTGACATGAACTCTGAAAGGATGTCTTTCAATATTATTTTCCCTTCTTTCTTATTATGCTTGTATTCTTCAGGGAGATTGTATACATATTCAGCTAGTTTGTAATCAAGGAAAGGGGAGCGTATTTCGAGAGAATGCATCATGCTAGTACGGTCTATTTTTGAAAGGAGCTGCCCCGGCAGATATGTCGTAAGGTCAAAAAGATTAACTTTTTTTATATTATTTTTTCTTACCGATTGAGCTTGCCCTATTACATCATTGTTTACGAAGGATGAATCCTTCCACAATTCCACCCTGTCTTTCTTGCTCCAGACTGAAAGATTTTTCAGGTGCTCTTTAAAGGGGTTTGAGAAAAGAGCGTTTATAAATTGTACGTGCTTCTGAACGTTCCAGTACTTCCAATACCAGCCGTAACCCATAAACAGTTCGTCGGCTCCGTCGCCGGACAGCGCGACTTTTACTTTTGTGGAAGCCAGTTCGGATATTAGGTGTTGCGGGAAATTGGACGAATCGGCATGAGGCTCGTCCATGTATTCAATTACCTTTTCAAGTTCGTGGGTAAGATTGCCTTTAGCTTGCAGGGTATGATGTTCGGTGCCTATTTTTTTGGAGGCTTCCTCGGCGTAGGGGAGCTCATTTATATAACCTTCATATCCTACAGAAAATGTTTTAAGGGGGTGATTTGAGTATTTCTGGGCATACGTACATACAAGAGTCGAGTCGACGCCGCCAGAAAGGAGGGCCCCGACTTCCACGTCGGACACCATTCTTTTTTTAACTGATTCTTCAAACAATCTTTTTATTTCCCCCTTGGCGTCTTCATAGGAAACATTTATCGGCTTATTCTCAAGTTTCCAATATTGGGACATCTCCAGTTTCCCATTTTTGAAAACCCCCCGATGGGCGGGTGGAAGGACATGTATATTTTTGTACACGCTTTTCCAGGGTGGTATGTACATTAAAGTGAGGTAGTTATCTACAGCACTCAAATCGATTTCCCCATTTATTCCGGATGCCAAAATAGCTTTTATTTCAGAAGCAACAATAAGAGTCTCACTTTCAATTGAATAATAGAAAGGTTTCTTGCCGAATCTGTCCCGTGCCACGAACAGCTCATTGCTTTCTTCATTCCATAGGGCGAAAGAAAACATCCCGTCCAGGTATTTAGGGCATTCGTCGCCATACTCTATGTATGTTTTTAATATTACCTCGGTATCGGAGCCGGTGGAAAAACGATACCCCTTTTTTTCAAGCCCTGCCCGTAATTCTTTATAATTATATATCTCACCGTT